>JAFECO010000164.1 GCA_018242085.1 Pseudomonadota bacterium | reverse complement strand
GCGCGGCGGTCAATCATGAATAAGGATGCAATCCAGCCCCTTGGCCGCCAGAGCCACACAGAGCCCTCCAGAGCCGGTTTGCGTCACTGCCACCCGCAGCCGGTAAAAACGCCCTGCCCCCGGCAGATCGACCGCTACAATGCGAGGCGAGGCTCCTACCAGGACATCGCCGGCCAGTGCCTTGGCATGGTCCCAGCCCTGCTCGGCCTTTTGCGGACTTCGCCAAGCCCCCAGTTGAAGCTGGGCTTGGCGGCGGTGCCCATTCGGGGGAACCTCCTTACCGTCTGTGGTGGTGGGAACAGCTGCCGCTGTGCGGGTGCTTTCGCGGCTGGCGACGGGCGCGTCCAAATGCGGATCGGCCGCCTGGGGTCGACTGTGAGTATCCCCGGCCTCCGCAAAGCCACCTTGTGCTTCAGCGACCTCGCCCATCCGCGCGTATAGGCCGGCGCGTCTGTTACGCGCGGCGGCAAAATCGGGCGTCAGCGACAAGGCAGCACCGTAGTCGGTCAGCGCATCATTGGGACGCCCCATGGCCTCCAGCAACAAGCCCCGGCCAAACAAAATCTGCGCCTGCTCGTCGCCGGCCAGCGTGCGGCTTTCGATCGCCAAAGTGTAGTCGGCAAGCGCGTCCTGTTTCTGCCCCAGGCGCTCGCTGGCATGGCCCTTCCTTACCAAAGACCGGTACCAATCCGCTCGCGACGGGATTTGTGAGACTTCCGGCGCCGGCGTGCGGGGGTCAGGCTCCGAACAAGCAGATCCCAGGGGCAAAGAGGCGCCCCATATCATCGCCCCCACCCATATCGGGGCTGGAACGAAACCCGCCTTCTTCATCCGCCACCATCGCCCGTATTCGGGCTTTTCCCGCAAATCCAGGAAAACTGGACATTAAGTGCGAGCCCATGCCATGAAACAGGCTCCTTCAGAAAGCGTCAACATGTCTGTCACAAAGCCTGTTCGCAAAGCCGTTTTTCCCGTCGCTGGTATGGGCACCCGCTTCCTGCCCGCCACCAAAGCGGTGCCCAAGGAAATGCTGCCGGTCGTGGACAAGCCCGTGATCCAGTACGCCGTCGAAGAGGCCCGTGAGGCCGGCATCGAGCAGTTCGTCTTTGTCACCGGCCGGGGCAAGCATGTCATCGAGGACCATTTCGATCATGCCTATGAGCTGGAATCCCTGCTCGAAGCGCGAGACAAGACCGCCGAATTGAACAGCCTGCTGGAATCCCTGCCCCTGACCGGATCGGTCGGCTTCATCCGCCAGCAGCAGCCTCTGGGCCTGGGCCATGCCGTCTGGTGCGCGCGCCATTTCGTCGGCAACGAGCCGTTCGCGGTGCTCTTGCCGGATGATCTGATGGTTGGCGCGCCGGGCGCCCTGTCGCAGATGATCCGCGCTTATGATCAGGTGGGCGGCGGCATCATCGTGGCCGCCGAAGAAAAGACCCGCGAGGAAACCAAGCGCTATGGCGTGGTCGATCCGGGCACCGTCAAAGGCAACGCCACGGAAGTGAAGGGTGTGGTGGAGAAACCGGACCCCGCCAAGGCGCCCTCCAATCTCTGCATCATCGGCCGCTATATCCTGCAGCCGCAGATCTTCGACGAATTGGATCGCCAGGAGCGCGGTGCCGGAAATGAAATCCAGCTGACGGATTCCATGGCCAAGATGATCGGGCGCATGCCGTTCCACGCCGTCAAGACCGATTGCGCCCGTTTCGATTGCGGCGACAAGGTGGGTTTTCTGCAGGCCAATATCGCCGTGGGCCTTTCACGGCCCGATATCGCCCCTTCCCTGCGCGGCATCCTGAAAAACATCACGCCGTGAGGAAGACCGCGTGAGGCGGTTACCAGCCCTGGCGGCTATTCTTCCCCTGCTGGCGGGATGCAGCTCCTCTGGCACATCCACCTACGCCCAATATTATCAGGTGCTGCGTCAAAGCATGGCGGCTAGCTTTGGTGACGGGCGGATCACCAAGGATCAGGCGGCGGCGATTCCCTATGCCAGCATGGGCTATCGCGTGAACGGCGCTTCCGAGCAACTTGTCGTCCTGGCGACTGACGCGAACGGCGAACAACTTTGGACATCCTCTGCTCATATCGTGCTCACGACCCGTGGGGGCCGCATTATCCGCACGGTGGGGCTTGAGCGGGATATTGCGAGCTTGGCGCCCAAAATCGGCGAACGTATGCCGGAGATCGCGGCTGCCCTCAAAGGTGATCTGACCTATGCGCGCGTCCAGGATTTCCCTTCGCTTCCCGCGTATGCCGTTACAGTGAACTGCACCTTGTCCCACAAGGGGGCGCAGACCATCGTCATCCTTGGGCGCGGGATTGCTACCATGCGGGTCGACGAAGTCTGCCGGAGCACAAACCCGCGATGGTCCTTCACGAACATTTATTGGATCGATCCCGACACCGGCCTGTGCTGGCGCAGCCGCCAACATATCGACCCGCAAGGCGGCATCATCGAAACGGAAATCCTGCGTCCGCCCGAATAGAATAAAAGGCGGGAGAGCCGTTGGCTCTCCCGCCTCTGTTCGAGAGATAATCGCGCGCGTTACGGGCTGGTGCCGGTCGTCGTGGTGGTGGAGGTCGCGTTCACGACCTTGTCGTTTCCGCCGCCCGACGCCACCAAAGCAATTCCGCCAGCCACGACGCCAAGGCCCAGGACCATCAGCATCGTATTGTCGGCAGCCTGTGCTTTCTTGACGCCTGCGGGCTTACCGGGAGCCAGAGGGGCCGCCGCAGTCGTCGCAGCGAACGCGCTCGAAACAATCAGGCTCGACGCCAGAATGGCTGCACCGATAATCCGCATGGAAAACTCCTTTAATGGTCTGACGGCCCTAGGCTTTTCTACGAACCGGCAATACACCTGTCAATAAAACTGGTAAACCTGAAATTGCACCCGGCAACGGATTGGCAAGTAGCCTTTCTGTACCATTGACCATTTCAGGCGGGGAACCGGTAGCCCTGTTTTCCAAACGCGGAACATTGGTATCAGTTGCGAATTACCTGACATCAAGGACGATTTATGGCCCTTTTGCACCCCGTCATACTGTCCGGAGGCGTCGGCTCCCGGCTCTGGCCCCTGTCGCGAAGCCTTTTTCCCAAGCAGTTATTGGCACTTGCGGGCGATCACAGCCTGATTCAGGACACGGTCCGCCGTGCCGCCGGGCCTGCTTTTGCGGAACCCATCATTGTCTGCAATGTCGAGCACCGCTTTCTGATCGCCGAACAGATGCGGGCTGCCGGCCATAGCCCCGGCGCCATCGTTCTGGAGCCCATGGGACGCAACACGGCGCCTGCGGCCGCCATAGCCGCCCTGATGCTGGCGGAAAAAGACCCGGATGCCATCCTGCTGCTGATGCCCGCCGATCATGTGGTGCGGGATATTGATGCATTCCGGCAAGCGGCTGATTCGGCGGCGGCGGCGGCGGCGCACGGTTTCCTGGTGACATTCGGCATCGCCCCCAAAGGGCCGGAAACCGGCTATGGCTATGTCCAGCGTGGCGCGCCACTGTCCGAAAGCGCACGCACATTCGCGGTCCGCCGTTTCGTGGAAAAGCCAGATGCGGCAACCGCCGGGCGCTACATCGCGGCGGGCGATTATTACTGGAACAGCGGCATGTTCGCGTTTCGCGCATCCAATTTTCTCGCGGAACTTGAGCGCCTCGAACCCATCATGGTCGCCAATTGCAAAGCGGCGATCCGCGGCGGGAAACAGGATTTGGATTTCTTCCGCCTCGAGCCCAAGGCCTTCGAAGCCTGCAAATCCATTTCCATCGATTATGCCGTCATGGAACACACCCAAAAGGCCGCGGTCGTGCCGGTCGAAATGGGCTGGAGCGATATCGGCTCTTGGGAAGCCCTTTGGGATGCGTCCGACAAAGACAATGGCGGCAACGCCCTGAAAGGCGACGTGCTGCATCACGCCACGCGCAATTCCTATCTGCGCAGCGAGGGGCCCCTGGTCGCCGCCGTCGGCGTCGAAGACCTGGTGGTGGTGGCGACCAAGGACGCCGTCTTGGTCAGCCGCAAAGACGCTTCGCAGGACGTCAAGAAAATCGTCGAACAGCTGGACCAGTCCGGCCGCGAGCTTCATGTCACGCACCGCAAGGTCTTCAGGCCCTGGGGGGCCTATGAAGGTCTGGACATAGGGGAAAATTTTCAGGTCAAGCGGATCACCGTCAATCCCGGTGCGAAATTATCACTGCAGATGCACCACAAGCGCGCGGAACATTGGGTGGTTGTCTCCGGTACCGCTCGCGTGACGCGTGACGATGAAGTCTTCACACTCGGCGAGAATGAATCGACCTTCATCCCACTGGGCGCCAGACACCGGCTGGAAAACATCGGCACCGAACCGCTGCACCTGATCGAGGTTCAGTCCGGCAGCTATCTGGGCGAGGACGATATCGTCCGCTTCGAAGACAGCTACGGCCGTTAGCCTTATTGCTTGGCGAGCACTGCCATCGACGCAATTGAAACTGCGAACTGGCTGAAGATGGACGAAACGTCCAGAATCAGCTGCCGCGTGTTAAGCGGCGTCACGTCGCGCGGCACCACAATAGTGCTGCCTGGCGGCAAGTCCTGGGCATCAAAGCTCAACCAGGATTTCCGAATCCTGCGTGCTGATCCATCCGGCAGCACGATGAAAGTCAGTGATTCGTCCGATGTGGCTGCATAGCCGCCAGCCTGTTCAATATAATCCTCCAGCGTCTTCCCCGAACGGTATGGGAAACTTCCAGGCTGCATTACCTGTCCTAATACCGCGATCGTGCTGGGGCGTTGGGGGATATAAAGCACGTCTCCCGCTTCCAGCAGCGGGTCCATCTCCGGTCTGGATGCAATGACGCTGGGATCTGCAGTGATTGCCACGCGTCCAACTGCCTTTTGCGTACGCAACTCATTTACGAAAGTTTGCATGGACGCAAAAGTGCTGGGGTCGACCTTATCGTTACCAACTCTTGTCATCGCGATGACAA
>JAFECO010000163.1 GCA_018242085.1 Pseudomonadota bacterium | reverse complement strand
CGTTATGGCCCATGCCGGGACCGCTATCCAGACAAACTCGCGACCGAGAGATCCCAGGAATGGGAATTGTGTCGCCAGCGAGAGCCGGAATGTCGCGACGGAGTACATGCCCAGCGGAAACACCAGACTCCACAAGGCGGGGCTGTATGAGAGCGGGATTCGACAGACCGCGTGCTTCCACACGCCGAAGCAGACCAGAAGTGGGATCCACCATGTCCCCCAGGCCCACACGATCAACGTTATGCCATCAATGAAGGGCTTCATGCTGGTCAAATAGGGCACATGCGCATTGTTCAGCAGCAAGCTGGTGCCGGCGTTCGCGCTTATGGCAGCGGCCCCCATGACCACCCACAAAAGCGGCGAGAGATCCTCCGGGGTCAGCTTGAAGAAAAATATCCGATAGCTGAACAGGGTAACGAATATTGCGTAAAGCGCCAGGCCGATGCCCCAAAGCATATGGGCCAGGACGATCAAGCCAGTGCCGTATTCGACCAAATGATCCGCGACGCGCACACCCAGCAGAACCAGAGACTGTGTACCGACGATTGCGATCAGCCATCCCCCATGAACAACATTCGCATCCTGGGCCGTGTTCAGAAATGACAGGACCGCAAAGCTGAAATTGAGCAAGATGACCCACAAAAAGAGAGCGAAGAGCCACAGTGCGACGGCTATCTCCGAATAGCCGCGCAGGTCGCACTGGATGCCAAGGACATCCGTTGCGGCAACAATCGTAAAGAATGAGAATACCAGGCGCGGATCCAACATATCGGCCCACAGCGCAGATGTGTGCCGGTATGCGCGGATGAGAATCATGATCAGCAGGACGGGATAAGCAACCACATTGACCGCGAAGAAAGCCTGCGAGAGCTTGAATGATCCCAGGAAGAACAGCGCGTTCGAGATAATCCCGGTCGCCATCACAATGGCGGGATATCCCGGATAAAGATCGCGTATTCCGCGGTCCAGCGGCGCCAAGATCGGCTTAACGGTCAAGCCACTCCGATCCATGCGCTCTGCCATGCGGCCCCAAATGCCACCCCACTCCAATTTGCGCCAAATTGTCCTCACTGGAATTGATTTGGATCATGGAAGGCGCGAATGGCCGGCGATACCGGCAGAAACTCGCGGAATCTTTTCGCCAGCTCCGCCCGGCTCCACCTTGGAGATCGGGAGGAGGTGGCACAAGAAAACGTGAAACAACGGCCGGGTGAACCGCGCCGGTGGCCGTCGAAAGAGGTTGAGAATGGAGCATGCGCCTTACACAGTCTGTAAGACATGCACCATTCGAACGAAGAGCTTTTGCGGCGCCCTTCCCGTTCGGAGCCTCGATAGTCTCGCCAATACGCGCCGATTGGTTCGGTTCGAGCGTCGGCAAACAATCGTCTGCGAGGGCGCGACCGCTGTATCGTTGTTTAACATCGTTTCGGGCGTGGTAAAGCTTTATCGTTCGCTGCCAGATGGCCGCACGCAGATCGTTGGAATTCGGCTTCCGGGTGAATTTTTCGCGATTGCGGACGGCGAAAAATATACCGCTACGGCCGAGGCCCTCACTTCCGTCGTGGTGTGCAGATTTTCTCGCTCCCGATTGAAGCAGCTCATGCAACAATTTCCCCAAATACAGGCAAGACTCCTGGAGATGAGTTATCGACACCTGGCGGCGGCGCAGGATCAGATATTTCTGTTGGGCAGGAAGACCGCCAGGGAGAAAGTTGCCAGCTTCCTGATGCGATACAGCGGAAAATTTGACCCGGAGAGGATGGACAAATACCGGCGCGTTCCAATGACGAGAACGGAGATCGCCGATTTTCTCGGTCTGACGACCGAGACGGTTTCACGCGTGCTGACAAGCTTTGCACGGGAGAAACTCGTTGCCATCGACCTGTCTCATTCCGTTCGCCTGCTGAACATTGATTTGTTGCGGAAAATCGCCGGAAATTGATTGCGCCTTTCCCTGGCCCGTCCGGAGCGAACGGTATCAGGATTTGGACGGCGCCGCGGAGCGGGTCCGTTTCGAGGGCGAAGACGGACCGGCCGCAGGACGGCTCGCGTCGATAAAATCGGGCCCCCGCCTTTTGCCGGAACGGATGTGCGGGGCGCGGAAGTCGCGCTGAGTCAGCATCAGATCTGCCAGGGTATACCGGTCCAGAACCGCGATGAACGCGTTGAGTGCTTCATTCAGGACGTTGGGCAACCGGCAACATCCGGTGATGATGCATTGATTGCCCGTGGCGAAGCATTCGACCAGGGCGAAATCCGGCTCCGTCGCTCGCACCACGGCGGCCAGATTGATGTCTTCCGGGCGCTTGGCCAGCGTTATGCCGCCCGAACGTCCCCGCACGCCCTTCAAATACCCTGTCTTGGTGAGGATATTGACCACCTTCATCAGATGAGCCCGGGAGATATTGTAGGCTTCCGCCGTCTCCTCGATCGTGATCAGACGCTCTCCCGCCGTCCCTGCATATGTCAGGACACGAAGCGCATAGTCGGAAAATGTGGTCAGGCGCATGCCGCAATGCCGTCCTGTCGCGATCGTTTAAGACCTGGAAGCCATTATGCCTATCAGAAATATCCTACCGCACAAATGTATCTTTGGCGGAGCCGGGCCGCCATTCCCGCTCCTAGGCAAGGCCAGCCGAACATGGCGGGCGCTTTCCCTAAAAGATATATTGACTATATATCTTTTAGGGAGGACACTTCCGGCCACGTTTCCGTTGGAGAAATCGTTCAAGCCAAGGAGTAGCCCATGACTCAATCCCATGCCGAAATCATCGATGTCAGGAGCCTGGTGCCCGCCCAGCGTCATGCCAAGATTTTCAACCTGGTGGACGCTCTGAAGCCGGGAACATCCTTTATCCTGGTCAACGATCACGATCCCAAGCCGCTCTACTACCAGCTTGAGGCGGAATATCCCGGACAGTTTTCCTGGATCTATGTCCAGCAGGGACCCGATGTATGGCGGGTGGAGATCGCCAAGCTCGCGAAAGCGGCTTGATTTGACCTTGCGGCGCCCCCCGGGGCGCCGCCATGCCCTGGGAGAGATCCTCATGCTCGGCGCTACCCTTTCGCGCTGGACCATGTCCTACTTCGCGGCGGCGCTTTGCGCCCTGATCGGCGCCGAAGCCTTGATGGCCGCTGGATACGGCTTTCCGTCAGCCCCTCTGCGGGCGCCCGAAACGCTTTTCCTGGTGCATCTCGTCGTGATCGGGTGGCTTAGCCTGCTTTTATGCGGCGCGCTCCTGCAGTTCGTTCCCGTTCTCATCGCCCGGCCCCTCCATAGCGATACGCTGTCCCTGCCCGCGCTGGGATTTCTGCTGACGGGACTGGGAGGCTTGCTCGGCGGCTTTCTCCAGCTTGCCGGCACGCTTGATCTTGACCCATCGCTTCTTCCCTTTGCCGCGGTGGCGCTAGCCGCCGGGTTCGGTCTTACGCTCTACAATCTCGGCCGCACATTGGCGGCCGCGCGGCCGCTGCCACTGGCTGCGCGCTTTGTCGGGGTCGCGCTTCTTTCGCTTGCGGCGACGGTCACGCTGGGATTGATTTTCGCATTCGCACTGAGCTTGCCGATCTCCAATGGGCTTATCCTTGCGATCGCCGGCGCGGCGCTTCCTCTCCATGTGGCGGCGGGAATCGGCGGCTGGCTGACATTCGCAGCGATCGGCGTCAGCTACCGCCTGCTGGCGATGTTCATGCTGGCGCCCGAGTTGGAAGGCGCGCGGCCGCACATGGTATTGCGGCTGGGCGCTGCCGCGCTCGCGGTAACGATTCTGGGCGGCATTGGGTTGCTGCTGGCGAATGCGTCCATCTCGCCGGCTTTGCTTCTCGGCGGGCTGCTGAGCCTTGTGGCGCTCGGCCTTTATGGCGCGGACATCCTTCATCTTTATCGCGCACGCAAGCGCCGCATCATCGAATTGAACAGCGAGATGACCGCCTTCGCCCTGGCCTCGCTTGCCGCCGCCGCCGCCCTGGCGCTGATACTCGCCGGCCTTCAACAATTTTCCGGACAAGTCGGCGCGCTGGTCTTCCTTATTCTCTTTGGATGGCTCACGGGGCTTGGGCTCGCCAAATTGTACAAGATCGTCGCGTTCCTCACCTGGCTGGAATGCTACGGACCGGTTCTGGGCAAAACCGCCACGCCCCGCGTGCAGGACCTTGTCGCCGAAGGCCAGGCGCGCGGATGGTTCTTTCTGTATTACGCCGCCACCTGGGCAGCGACGGTTGCGCTTCTCGCCTCATCCGTTCCCCTGTTCCGCCTGGCCGCCGCCGCGATGACGATCGCGACCGCCGCGATCGTCGTGCAGCTTGTTCGCACGCGGCGGCTTTCGAACATCCCCGGCCCGGCCGCGCTTCCCGGATCCGTGCATCGGCCGCGCCTGCTGATTTCCCTTCCGGAGTCCAGTTGAAATACAGGAGCCTGATGCCATGACGCAGAATTATCTCGACCTTGATGTCCGCCCCATTCTCCGCAACGGCGGCGAGCCGTTCCGGAAAATCATGGAAGCCGTTGCCATACTCGCGCCGGACCAGGGACTGCGCCTGTATGCGACGTTCAAGCCGGTGCCGCTTTTCGGCGTCCTGGAAGCCAGAGGCTTCACCCATGAGGCCAAGGAGATCGGCGGCGGGGATTGGGAAGTCCTGTTCCGCCGCAGCGGCAAATCCGGCGAACGCGAAGCGCCGGCGGCGCCTGCCGCGGGCATAGCGGGATGGCCGGACCCGGTTCAGCATATGGACAATCGCGATCTCGATCCGCCCGAACCCATGGTGCGCATTCTTTCCGCGCTTGAAACCATGGAGGTGGGAGACGTGTTGTCGGCCCTGCTGCGCCGCGAACCCATGTTTCTCTTTCCCCACCTGGCGAAGCGCGGGCACGCATGGACGGGCGCGCTCGAGCCGGACGGCGTCACTTATAAGATCCTTATTCGCGTCGGGCGCCCGCCGGACGCGGATGCTTGAGGGGAGCGGCCGCCAACATCGGAGAAACCGGACATGTTCATTCTGACGGAAGAAAC
>JAFECO010000162.1 GCA_018242085.1 Pseudomonadota bacterium | reverse complement strand
GGAAGGCCGTCTGCATTTCGTGTGCGGTCTTGGTTTTCCAGTCCACCATCAGCATGTTGGTTTCGGTGGGCAGGATCAGGCGGAGATTCTGCTTTTTGAGGAAATCTACCGTCATGCCCCTGACGTCATTGAGCTCCTTGCGGCGCTGAGCGATCAGGTTCGCCTGTGTCAGGCTCGCGGTGGCGCAGGCGATGGACGGGATCGGCAGATCCGTGTTGAGCGCGCCGTCGTCATGCATGTTGAGTTTCACCAGCAGGTCCGGCCTGCCCATGGCGAAACCGACCCGCATGCCGGCCATGCCAAATATTTTCGAGAAAGTGCGCAGGACCACCACGTCCTTGCCTCCAGCCACCAGATGAGTGGCGGTATTGTTGGGATAGGCCGCGGTGAAGTGAATATAGGCTTCGTCCACGACGACGACGGCGCCCTTGGGCTTGTTGTTTACCAGCCATTCGATATCGGCCATCGGCGTCAAGGTGCCGGTGGGATTGTTGGGCGAGCAGACATAATAGAGGCCTGCCTTGGGATTGGCGGCCAGCATCGCCTTGACGTCGTGGCGATAATCGGCGGTGAGCGGCACGGCCTTGATCGGCGCGCCGATATATTTGGCGGCGGTCCCGGCGGTTTCATAGGTGGGATCGGCGGTGACGAGACCCTTGGTCGGCGAGCAGAAAGCCACCACGGAACGCGCCAGGGCCTCGTTCGACCCCGGCCATGGCACGATATGGTCTTCGGGGATCTTTTCCATCGCCGAAATGGCCTTGATCAGCTTGCCCCGCTCCTCATTGGGCGAATAACGGTTGCATTGGGAGATGATGTCCGCCGCCGCCTTGGCGCCGGGCGCCATCGGCCCGGTCCAGCATTCGTTGAGCGAGATTCGGATCAGGCCGCGCGCAGGCGCGGCGGCCGCGAATTCCGGATTCATCGCCAACGCAGTGGCGCCGCCGCCCACCAGCATGGCGGCCTTCAGCATGTGCCGGCGCGAATACCCTCTGGCCATCAGATCGTCTTTGCTTTCGGCCGTCAGTGTCCCGAACATGCCTGTTCTCCCTCCAGGTTCAGAAGATCAGCATAGTCCAGAGTCGGGCTTTGCCATAGCGGGACCGAGGCTGCCTCATCGCATTGATATCAAAGCGCCTTTTTTGGTGGCGACAAGCGGCCTGCGGCGTGTAAAAGTTTCCGCGATGCCGTTCAAACAGAGCCGCGCCGACGCGGCCGGGAACAATATCGGGGTGGCGATGCAGGATCTTGCCGGGATTGATTTCCAGCGTCTTCGAATCTCGCGGCCAATACCCTACAGGCAGATCGCCGCTTCGATCCTTCTTTTCGTCTTTCTGATTTTCATCGCCCACGCCTTCTGGGTGGGTGCGATCGAATGGCATTATGTCTCGGATTATCTGTTTTCCGCTCCTATCCTCAAGGGCGTGCGCGGCACCATCGTGATGACCATTTGCGCCATGGTCATCGGCATCTTTTTGGGAACCGCGGTGGCCATGATGCGCATGTCCGCCAATCCCGCGCTGCGCTGGGCCGCGACCGGGTATATCTGGCTGTTCCGGGGCGTTCCGGCGCTGCTGCAATTGCTGCTTTGGTTCAACCTGGCGCTGATATTTCCCACCCTCAGCCTGTTCGGCTTCTTTCCCGTGAATACGGTCGATGTGATGACGCCCTTCGTCGCCGCCCTTTTGGGGCTTGGCATTCAACAGGGCGCCTATACCGCCGAAGTGGTGCGAGGTGGCATTCTCTCCGTCGACCGCGGGCAGATGGAAGCCGCGCAATCCATCGGCATGACCAGGCTGCGCGCCATGCTCACCATCGTCTTGCCGCAGGCGATGCGGGTGATCGTGCCGCCCATCGGCAACGAGACCATCGGCATGGTCAAGCTGACCTCCCTGGCCAGCGTCATTCAATATTCCGAAGTCTTGCGCACGGTGGGAGACGTCTATTACGCCAATTCGCGGGTGATCGAGCTCCTGATCGTGGCCGGCATCTGGTACATGGTGATCGTCACCGTCCTCAGCATCGGCCAAAGC
This sequence comes from Pseudomonadota bacterium, assembly GCA_018242085.1. GTDB lineage: Bacteria > Pseudomonadota > Alphaproteobacteria > Micropepsales > Micropepsaceae > Rhizomicrobium. Next base: position 2,987 of record JAFECO010000162.1, on the reverse strand, counting down.
TATATCGAGAAATATTTCTCGAAAGGCTGGGGCCGGGCCGCGGAAGCGCCAAAGGCTTTGCCGGATGGTCCTGCCGCCATGGGAGCGGCGTGATGCCGCCCATCCTGCAGGCCATTCATGTTCAGAAATATTATGGCGCCTTTCAAGCGTTGAAGGATGTCAGCCTCTCGGTGGACCGGGGTGAAGTGGTTTGCATCATCGGGCCTTCGGGCTCCGGGAAGAGCACCTTGCTGCGATGCGCCTCGCAATTGGAAAGCATCGATGGCGGTGTCATTACCGTGGATGGCGAAATTGCGGGATACCGACGAAGCGGCGAAACGCTGGTGCCACTCGGCGACGTCCAGATTGCCCGCCAGCGGCAGAATGTCGGCATGGTTTTTCAACGCTTCAACCTTTTCCCCCATCGCTCGGTCCTGGAAAATCTTTTGGAAGGGCCGGTGCGGGTTCAGAAGCGCCCGGTGGAGGAATGCCGCAAGGAAGCCTTGGCATTGTTGGAGCGGGTTGGCCTGGCGGCGAAGGCCGCTGCCTATCCCAACGAATTGTCGGGTGGGCAGCAACAGCGCGTGGCGATCGCGCGGGCCCTGGCCATGCGTCCCAAGATACTTCTGTTCGACGAGCCCACTTCGGCGCTGGATCCGGAGCTGGTGGGCGAGGTCTTGAGCGTGATGAAAGAGCTGGCCAAATCCGGCATGACCATGGTCGTGGTCACGCATGAGATTGCGTTCTGCCGCGAGGTCGCCGACCGGGTGGTCTTCATGGATGGCGGCGCCATCATTGCGGCCGGCTCGCCGGAGGATATGATCGTGCGTCCGCAAAACCCGCGCGTTGCGAGTTTCATATCGGCGGTCCTGTAAATGGGGCCGCCCAAGGGGTATCGAGGAATGAAGCATTCGATCTGGTTGCTGGCGCCGGTCTTGGGTCTTTTGGGCACGGGCCCTGTCTCGGCGGAGGCGTCTCTCAATCTGGTGAGCCCCGGGCAAATCCGTTTCCTCACCAATCCCATCTATCCGCCCATGGAATTCGTCGATCCCAAGACCGGCGCGCTCAGCGGCTTCGACATCGACCTGGGAAAGGCCATCGCCGCCAAGATGGGATTGAAAGACAGCTGGTCGCAGGCCGCTTTCGCGCAATTGCAAAGCAGCCTTCAGACACGGCGCGGTGATGTCATCCTGTCGGGCATGAGCGACAATGTGAAACGCCGGGCCAGCATGGATTTCATCGACTATATCACCACCGGCCCGATCCTTTTCACGCTGAACAGCAAGGCGAAGGCATTCAAGACGCCGGCCGATTTCTGCGGGAAGAAGATTGCCGGCAGCCGCAGCACCAGTTTCTCGGTCGATGTGCCCAAATGGAGCGCGGATAATTGCGTCGCCAAGGGCCGCCCCGCGATCACCTATGAAGGCACGGAAGATTCCAACGCCGCGCGCCTGGGCATGAAGCAGGGCCGCTATGACGGGGTGGTGCAGGGGATTGAAACCATCGCCTACCAGATGCGGATCGAGCCCAACACCTACACCATGGTGGGCGATCCCTTGTTCAAGAATGACGTTTTCGGGATCGGCGTCAGCAAAAGCAATCCGCAATTGCGCGACGCCCTGGTCAAGGTCCTGAACGATCTGGTCAAGAGCGGCGACTATGGCAAGCTGTTGGCCAAATGGGGCCTGACCAAGAACGCCATTCCGGCGATCACCGTCAATAGCGTCAAATAGCGGGCGCGGACGGGATTACGTAATGGCATTGTCTTTCCCCCGCTCCGCCAAACCGTCCTGGCCCGATGGCAAGCAGTGCGCGGTGGCGCTGGCGTTCGATCTCGACGGCCCGACCGGCGATGCCATGCTGGACGCAAGCCTCAGCCGCAATCTGCGCTATTTCACCGAAGGGGCTTATGGGCCCTGGCGGGCGCTGCCCCGGCTTCTGGATCTTCTGAACGCCCATGCGCTGAAAGCCACCTTCTTCGTTCCCAGCTGGGTGGTGCTCCATTGGCCGGGCCGGTGTGAACGGATTTTGAAAGAGGGGCACGAACTCGCCTATCACGGCCATCGGCACGAAGTGTTCAAGGATTGTTCGCTGGAAGAGCAACGCGAGATCATGGGCCGGTCGCGCGACATTTTCGCCGCCCGGCTGGGCGTCAAGCCGCTGGGTTTTCGCACGCCCTCCGGGGATTGGAGCGATGAGACCGCCGACATGCTGACGGAATTCGGCGTGATTTATTCCAGCTCCATGCGCGGCGACGATCGCCCCTATTTTCATGTCCGCGCGGATGGCGCCAGGGGACTGGTCGAAATTCCGGCTCGCTGGGATATCGACGATTACACGGCGCTGGCCTATTTCGAGGATCCGGATTTTCCCACCGGGCTCGACCGCATATCGGATTACCGGTTGGTGGAGCAGAATTGGCGCCAGGAATTTCTGGGCTATCACCGCGACGGCCTGTGCTGGACCACCATTTTTCATCCCAAAATCGTCGCCAAGCCGGGGCGGTTGCAAATTCTGGAAGGCCTGTTCCGGGAGATCAATGAACGCCCGGATGTGTGGGTCGCGCATGGCGCCGAGATTGCCCGCTGGTGGATCGCCCAGAGTGAGGAGGTGTCGTGAGCGCCGCGCCTTCAGACTCCGGGATCGCATGGCCGCGAGGCAAGCGGGCTGCAGCCATCATCTCCGTGATTTTCGATGACGGCATGGACGCGGTGGCCAAAGCGCCGGACCTGGCCGGACGCGCCAAAAGCCATTCCGTGTGGCTTTATGGCGCCCGGCGCGGCGTCGAGCGATTGTGCCGGACATTTGAAGACGCCGCTATCCGCGCCAGCTGGTTTGTCCCTGGCCAGGTGGCCGAGGAGCACGGAGCGCTGCTTCGCGCCGTCGCGGGTGCCGGACATGACTTGGAAAGCCATGGCTGGGCGTTCGAGCGTCATGACACGCTGCCGCGCGGCGCCTCGCTTGCGTTTCTGGAGCGGTCGCGCCGTGCGCTGGAAGATGTCAGCGAC
>JAFECO010000161.1 GCA_018242085.1 Pseudomonadota bacterium | reverse complement strand
CCCCCGGATCATCACGTTCGCCTCCGGCGAACCGCGCCTCATCCTTCGACAAGCTCAGGATGAGGGCGGAGGTGCTTCTCAGATGCTCTTGGCCAGCGCCTCCAGCTGGTCGGCGCAGATGCCCCAACCCTGGTGGAAGCCCATCTCTTCATGGGCCAGGCGGTCTTGCTTGCTCCAATGGCGGGAGCGGGCGATGTAGCGGGTCTTGCCGCCTTCATCCGCGAAGGTGAGGACCACGGTCATGAAAGGCTTGCCGCTGGGCTGCCAGTCGCCGGTATAGGCATCGGTGAAGACGAGCTTTTCGTTGGGCACGATCTCCAGGTAGGTGCCGGGGCAGGGGATTTCCTGGCCTTCCGGGCTCTTCATCACGATCATGTTGGCGCCGCCGACCTTGAGATCGACCTTGGCCACGGGCACGGTATAGGGCCTGGGCGCGAACCATTGCTTGATCAGCTCCGGATCGGTCCAGCAGCGGAAAATCTTGTCGCGGGGCGCATCCAGCAGGCGGTCCAGAACCAGTTCGTTGCTTTCCTCGGTCATGGCGGTCTCCATAAAAGGGGTGGTTGTCGGCGTTCTGCCCCAAGGACGGCGGAACCCAGGTGAGGCCGACACGTCCCCCTAAAAAAATCGACCCCCCCAAAAAAGCCGGAAAAGATTTTACAGTTCGATGTCGGGATGGGGCGGGTCCGCCCGTCCTTGGGCCAATAAGGGAAAACGCCATGCTGTACGCGGTCTTGTGCTACCACGACGAAAATCTGGTCTGGTCCTGGAGCAAGGAGGAAGACGCCGCCCTGATGGACAAGATCGGCGCGGTCCGGGAGCGGCTGACCGCCCAAGGCAAGCTGGGCGCGTCGCTCAGGCTGATGCCCACCACCGCGGCCACCACCTTGCGCAAGAACCAGGATCCGCCGCTGGTGATCGACGGCCCCTTTGCCGAGACCAAGGAGCAATTGCTGGGCTTCTATATCCTGGACGTGGAAAATCTGGACGCCGCGCTGGACGCGGCGCGCGAGATCGCCAAGGTCAATCCCGGCGGCGCCTTTGAGATCCGGCCCATCGCCGTGTTCAACCCGGACGAACGGCGCAAGGCATGAACGATCTTACCTGGATCAACGCCGCGCTGGCGGCGGCACGGCCGCAGGCCGTGGGCGCGCTGCTGCGCTATTTCCGCGACCTGGACCGCGCGGAAGAGGCGTTCCAGGAGGCGGCGCTCCGGGCGCTGAAGAACTGGCCGCAGAACGGCCCGCCCCGCGATCCCGCCGCCTGGCTGATCATGGTGGGCCGCAACGCGGCGCTGGACGGGGTGCGCAAGCAAGCGCGCAATGTGGCCCTGCCGGATGACGATGCGATCTCGGACCTGGACGATGCCGAAGCGCCGCTGGCCGAGCGGCTGGACGGATCGCATTACCGCGACGATGTGCTGCGGCTGCTTTTCATCTGTTGCCATCCCGACCTTCCGGCGACGCAGCAGATCGCACTGGCCTTGCGCATCGTGTCCGGCCTTTCCGTCAAGCAGATCGCCCGCGCCTTTCTGGTGCGTGAATCCGCGATGGAACAGCGCATCACCCGCGCCAAGCAGCGCGTCGCCCGCGCCGATGTGCCGTTCGAGGCGCCGGGCCCGGTGGAGCGCAGCCAGCGCCTGGCCGCGGTGATGGCGATGATCTATCTGGTGTTCAACGAAGGCTATTCCGCCGGCGACAGCGAAGCCCGTGCCGCGCTTTGCGACGAAGCGATCCGCCTGGCGCGGCTGTTGCTGCGCCTGTTCCAGACCGAGCCGGAAGTGATGGGCCTGGCGGCGCTGATGATCCTGCAACATGCCCGCGCCGATGCCCGCTTCGATGCCGAGGGCGAGATCATCCTCCTGGAAGACCAGGACCGCGCCCGCTGGAACGGCGAATTGATCGGCGAAGGCCTGGCCTTGATGGACAAGGCGATGCGGCACAACCGGCCCGGCCCTTACCAGATCCAGGCAGCCATCGCCGCCACCCATTCCAAGGCGGCGCAGGCATCGGACACCGACTGGGCGGGGATCGATGCGTTATATGCGGCGCTGGAGCGGATGCAGCCTTCGCCGGTGATCACGCTCAACCGGGCGGTGGCGACGGCGAAGATTTCAGGGCCCGAAGCCGCGCTGGCCATGATCGCGCCTCTGGAAGCGGCCTTGTCGGGTTATTTCCATTTTTACGGGGCGCGGGGCGCGTTCCTGCTGCAGCTGGGCCGCACCGCCGAAGCGCGGGCGGATTTCAACCGCGCCATCGCGCTGGCCAATACCCCGGCGGAAGCGGCGCATATCCGCCGCCATCTCGACCGCCATCTGGCGGATGCCGGAACGAAATAATTCTCCCACCTGTCGGGCGTGACCCCGGCGGCGCGTCCTTGGGGCGATGCCGGCCCGATCCGGCGCCAGAGAAGACGATCCTGGGAGGATGACATGCAACATTCCAAAGCAATGATCTGGACCGGCCGCACCATGAGCGGGCTGGTGATCCTGTTCATGATTTTCGACGTGACGATCAAATATCTCGACCTGCCGATTGTGGAGCAGACCGGCATCCCGCTGGGACTGCCCGCCCATTCGGCGCGGGGCCTGGCGGTGATGGAGACCGTCATTCTGCTGATCTATGTGTGGCCGCGCACGGCGGTGCTGGGCGCGATTCTGTTCACCGGCCTGTTCGGCGCCACCATGGCGATCCATTGGCGGGTGGGCGATCCCATCTTCAGTCATATCCTGTTCGGCTTTTATCTGGCGCTTCTGGCCTGGGGCGGGCTTTGGCTGCGCGATGCACGGCTGCGCGCGCTGATGCCGGTCACAAGTAGCTGAGCCACCAGGCTTTGTGGCGCTGCTTCACCTGGGCGTACCAGCGGCAGGACGGATAGAGGATCAGCACCACCGCGATCCAGACCGCATAGATGACGGGGAGCGGGGCGCCCCAACCGGGCGGCTGGCTGAAGGGGAAATGGCCAAGATCGGGCGAGCGGAACATCTCGCCGATCTCGCCATAGCGCAGCCAACTCGCCAGCACCGCCAAGAGATGGATCAGGAAGAAGTGCAGGACGAAGAAGAAGAGGGGAATTTTTCCGATGATCAGCGCCGGTTGAAGGATCTTGGGCACGCCGTCGTCGAAGGCGCGCAGCAGAAGCAGCACCGGACCCAAGGTCATCAAGAGGAAAAGCAGGGACGGGGGATATTTCGTCGCGTTGAGGAACGCCATCAGGGTCCAGAGCAGTGATCCTTGCGGGGACCATGGCGCGGGATCGCCATAGATATCGGCCAGCCGGAGGATCGCGAACGCGGCGGTAAGGCCGATGCCCATCCACAACAGCCACGCCTTGCGCCGCGCCGCGTCGCCTTGAAACAGCCGGCCCAGGCAAAAGCCCAGCGCCGTCACCCCGATCCAGGGGATCAGCACATAGGAGATCACCACCAGGAAGCGGCCATTGTCGAAGAGGATTCCGGGTGCGTGGAGGATGGTCCATAACGGCGCCAGCGCGCCGAAACGGGAGGGAGGAATCCCGTCCAGCAGGTTATGGCCCGCCACCATCGCGATGCCGATGGCGGCGATGGCGGGAATGGGCAGCCAGATCAAGCCTGCCAGCGCGATCATCGCCCAGCCCAGGGCCCACAAAACCGTAACGATGGTGACCTGATAGTCGATGTTGAATTGCAGCGCGAACCGCATCACCACCAGTTCCAGAAAGATCAGCCAGATCCCGCGCGTGATCAGATAGCGCGTCAGCTCCCGCTTCGACATCTTGCCCAAAGCCAGGCAGGCGCCGGTACCGGTGAGGAGGAAAAAAGCGGGGGCGCAGAAATGGGTGATCCAGCGGGTGAAGAATAACGCCGGCGTGGTGGCGGCGAGCGCGGTGGGATCGGCGGCGAGATCGCCGAAGAAGTCCCGCGTATGGTCCAGCGCCATCAGCACGATGACAATGCCGCGCACCACATCGACCGATTCAAGGCGCGCGCGGCCGGCCATCTTTTCTCAGGCTTTCTTCAGCACCTTGGGAAGGGAATTGCCCAGCACGGCCAGAAGGTCGGGACCGTATGAGGCGGAATTTTTCTCAAACTCCGCCTGGGTGATGACGTCGCCGCCCTGGCGCCCGAACAGCACCACTTCGTCTTCCAGGTTGATGCGATCCTGGTCGCCGGTCACGTCCACCATCAAGGTGTTCATGGTGACGCGCCCCACCAGGGGATAGCGCTTTCCGCCAATCAGGACCTGGGTGTCGTTCTTTCCTTCGTTCGGAAAATCCGGCTGGTTGGCATGAGACAGGCTGCGGCGATAGCCGTCGGAATAGCCGATGGGAATATTGGCCAAAAAGGATTCGCGGGTCAGGCGATAGGTGCGGTCATAAGCGACGGTTTCGTCGGCGGGGAAATGGTTCACCGCCGCCACCCGCGACTTCAAGGTGATGGTGGGGCGGAAGCGGGCCAGGAAATCGGCGCTGGTGTCGCCATAAAGCGCGCCGCCCACCCGCACCATGTCCAGCCGCGTCTGCGGGTGATGCAAGGTGGCGAAGGTGTTGGCGGTGTGGCGCACGATAGGTCCCGGCGGCAGGCCATTGGCTTTCAGCCATTGGGTGTCCTGCTCGAAGCGGGCAAGCTGGCGCAGGATGTCGTCCTTGTCCTCTGTGGGATAGTGGGTCATCAGGCCCACGATCTTCAGGGACGCGGTCTCAAGGATGGCGCGCGCGTCCGTCTTGCCATAGTCGGTCTTCAGCTCGACGCCGTTGCGGCTCATGCCGTCGGCATTGAGGCACAGGTGAATGGGCAAAGGCCGCACCGCGTCCTTGCGCCGCCAGGCCTGGGCGATGCGGGCGGCGGCCACGGGATTTCCCACCAGCTCCTCGACGCGGAAGGCGAAGGCATCTTCGATCTCGTCCAGGGTGCCGGTGCGCACCCGGAACAGCCTTCCCTTGAAGCCCATCTGACGCGCGATCCGGGCTTCCTCATTGCTGGCGAAGCCGATGGCGGCGATCTTCATCTTCAGCACCGACGGCATCAGAAGATCGAGGCCGTTGCCATAGGCATCG
>JAFECO010000160.1 GCA_018242085.1 Pseudomonadota bacterium | reverse complement strand
TAGATCTTCCCGGTGTCCGCCGAAAGGATCGAAGACGTCAGCAAGCCGCCCGGATCGTTTTCCCGCGAGCGGGAAAGCAGCGCTTCGAATTCATTCAGATAGGAATCCGCCGCGTCGTGGAACCGTTCATCCTCGCGGTAAAGCTTGGTGATGCGGTCGATGGCGCCGTCATCGATGGCGCTGGCCAGTTTGCGCGCGAACACGGCGCGGTCCCCCGCCAGATAGCGCTTCCAGTCTTCGTTGCCGGGCGCGGATTCCGAACCGATGGCTTCCAGGTCCACTGCCATGTCCGCCAGCGCCAATTGCAGCGCGCCCATCGCCGAGGCCGCGGCATTGCCCAGGTCGCGGGCGGGCGGCTCGTTGTTTTCGACCGCGGCAAGAAGCGTTTTCATTTCCCAGGTCTTGGCGGCGCCCACGGTATCGCTGCGCAGATCGGGATTCTTTTTGGGGCGCTGGGTGATCTTGCGCGCCAGACCCTTGAGGCCATCGCCTTCCGTCGCGGGGACCAGAGCCGTGCCCGGCTGCTGCGGCTGAGGCGGGCGCGGTTGGGCATTGCGGCTCTGGATGGTCGAGATCGCGCGCGCCGACATGTCCAGCATCTCGTTGGTTTCGGCCTGCACCATCTGGCGGATGCGCTGGGCCTCGCCCTGGGCCACCGTGGGCAGGCGCGACAGATGCCGCTCCACTTCTTCAACCGTCTTGGCGAGATTCTCGCGTATTTTTGTCGCTTCGCCGCTGATCTCGCCCGCGACGCGCAAGAGCTTTTCGCATTCCGCCATCGCTTCGCCGACCAGGATGTTGGCGTCATGCTTGGCTTGGGCGGTGCTTTCGCCGATCAGGGTCTGCGCGCCTGAGCCCGCATCGCGCAGGGTGGAGACCAGACTGGTCAGGACGGTGTTGGCCCCGTCCGAGGTTTCCTTCAGCCGTTCGGCTTCCTGCGAGAAGGCCGATGTCAGCTGCGCGGCGCGCTGGGCGGCATTGGACATGATGCCTTCCAGATGCCGTTCCGCTTCGCCCGTGATGGTTTCGAAGCGATGGGCTTCGCCGCTGAGCGCGCCCACCGTTGTTTCCATCGCGGCGCGCTGCTGGTTGAGCGCCGCTTCAAACTGATCGCCTTCCTCTTTCAGCTTGGTCAGCATCTCGGACATGGCGGCGCGGTGCTTTTCCTGGCGCGCCAGCACGAATTCGGCGCGCTGGAGCGCGGCATCGGACACCGATTCGATTTTCTTGGCCTGGGCGTCGAGTTCGACCGCCGCCGTATGGGGCGCTTCGGCGGCGTTCTGGGCGGCGGCGCGGAAACCCGCCGCCTGCACATCGAGCGACTGCGCCGCCATCTTGAGCGTGCCTTCCGCCGTCTCGATGGTGGATTTCATCTGCGCCGCGCGGCCCGCCATGGTTTCGGTGGCGCGCGACGCGATCTCGGTCAGATTTTCGGAGACCGATTCCAGCCGCTGGGTTTCCTGGGTGAGGCGCGCGGCGATCGCTTCGCCCCGCACTTCGGCGCGCGCGCCCGCTTCGTCCATCGCCGCGATCTGGTTTTCCAATGCCGTTTCCAGGGCGCGAAGACGGCTATAGGCACCGTCGAGCCCGGCATTCAGCGCGTCCAGCTCGTGACGCACGGCGCGGCCCAAACGCGCGGCGCTGCGCGCGACGCTTTCATCGGTGACGAAGAGATTTTCCGTGGCGCCCTGCAATGCTTCGGCCATGCGGCCCATGCGGTGCGCCAGCCCGAACGCCCCGGCGACGGCCAGGAACAGCAGCGGCGGCAGGAGGATCGCGGCGCCGAACAAGGCATATTGCTGGATTTCCAGGCCGCTAAGGCCGCGGGTGCCGAAATAGCCCCAGAGATAGGCGCACCAGATCCCGATCCAGAAGAGCGACGCGACGCCTGCAAACACCATCGCCCGCACGCCATAGCGGCCGGGCTGGGGCAGCCGGGCGGCGGCCTTGATGTCTTCGCGAAGTAAAGCGGCGGCGTCCCCGCCGGTTTCGGCGGGCTCAAACGCAACTGGCTGATTTTGCTCGAAATTCCGTACCATCGGCCTGCTATCCCCGTCTTGTGCAGGTTACTCCAAAGGTATGTCAGCGCAAAGGCTAGCGCCGATGGCTTAACGCGCCGTTAGCCTTCCGCCCGGCAGGCTGGCGGCTCCACAAGGATCACATCCATGGCCGCCGTCGATCTGGAGCATCTGGCCAAATATACCGGCGGCGAAAGGGCCCTGAACGAAGAGATTCTGCGCCTGTTCGACGGCCAGATCACCAGCATGATGGCCGAGCTGAACGGCCTCGTCGCCGGCCAGGACACCAAGCGCTGGCGGGAAATCGCTCACACCATCAAAGGCGCGGCGCGCGGCGTGGGCGCTTTCGGGATGGGCGAAGCGGCGGCCAAGGCTGAGCCCGTAAACCCCACCAATGGCGCAGAAGCCCAGGCCGCGCTGCAAAAGCTGGAACACGAAGCCCAGACGGTGCGGGCTTTCATCGCCACCTATTTGGCGGCTTGAGCGCTACCGATCTTTCAACACACACAGAATTTCTTCCCCCGTTGGGCGAAGCCCATGACGGGGGAAGATGTCTTCCGAGGGTTTATCCCGAGGAAGACAGATGGGGGCCATCAAAAAGGCAGAGGGGGGCGACAATATGTGGGGGTTGTTGGCGCCTGGCTTTTTACATATAAGAACGACGTTTTCCCAACCATTACATGAAGTTAGGTGTGGAATACGCGCCTAGGACAAGATCATGACCGCTGCCGCCCCCATTGAAACCGATGTCGCCATTATCGGCGCGGGCCCGATCGGCCTGTTCGCCGTGTTCGAGCTGGGACTGCTGGATCTCAAATGTCATCTGGTCGACATTCTCGACCGGCCGGGCGGGCAATGCACAGAGCTTTATCCGGAAAAGCCCATCTATGACATTCCGGGCCTGCCCATCGTCACCGGCCAGGAACTGACCAACCGCCTCTTGGAACAGGTCAAGCCGTTCGATCCGCAATTCCATTTCGGCGAGATGGCGACGGCGCTGGAAAAGCTGGCCGACGGGCGCTGGAAACTCACCACCGATGCGGGCACGACCTTGATCGCACCCGTGGTGGTGATCGCGGCCGGCGCGGGCTCGTTTGTGCCCAAGCGCCCGCCGGTGCCGGGCATCGAAACATTCGAGAATGCGGGCGACGGCGTGGGCGTGCATTACGCCGTGCGCAAGATGGAGACCTTCCGCGGCAAGAACATCCTGATCGCGGGCGGCGGTGACAGCGCGCTGGACTGGACCATCAACCTGGCGCCGTTGGCCAAGTCGCTCACCCTGGTCCATCACCGCGACGGCTTCCGCGCCGCGCAGCACAGCGTCAACCAGATGCGCGAGCTGGAAGCGGCGGGCAAAGTCAAATTCCATGTCGCCAGCGTCAAGGCGCTGCATGGCGAGCCGGGCAAGCTTTCGGGCGTGACCCTGGCGGGCCCCGACAAGAGCGAATGGCATCACGAAACCGATGTGTTCCTGCCCTTCTTCGGCTTGACCATCAAGCTCGGTCCCATCGCCGAATTCGGCATCAACCTGCATGAAAACCTGATCCCGGTGGACACGGCGCGGTTCGAAAGCCAGACGCCGGGAATCTTCGCCATCGGCGACATCAACACCTATACCGGCAAGCTGAAATTGATATTGTCCGGCTTCCATGAAGCGGCGCTGATGGCGCAGGCTGCATTCCACATCGCCAGGCCGAACGAGAAGCTGAGGTTTCAGTACACCACCTCCTCGTCCAACCTGCAGAAGAAATTGGGTGTCTCGTGAAGATCATCGCCATCGACCGCCAGGGCAAGGAACACACGCTGGAAGGCCGCGACGGCTGGAGCGTGATGGAAATTTTGCGCGACGGCGGGTTGGACATTGCCGCGGAATGCGGCGGCGCCTGCGCCTGCGCCACTTGCCATGTCTATGTGAATGACGGCTGGTTCGAAAAACTGCCCCCGCGCTCGGAATCGGAAATCGACATGCTGGACATGGCGCTGGCCGTCGAACCCAATTCGCGCCTCTCTTGCCAGATCATCTGCAGCGAAGAGACCGACGGCATCAAAGTGACCGTGGCGCCGGAGTGAGATCAACGACGGTTTGCCGCCTTAGCGGCGAACCGGCAAAACGATCCAGTGGATCGTTTTGAGTTGCGAGCGCCGCGAGCACGAGCGCGCCCCTCGCGCCAGTTCCCTCACCTGACAGAAGTTTCATGCCTGCTCGCCTTGCGTGCAGCAAACCGTTGAAATTATCTTGCGCGCGATTGAAATTTTCCGAGAGGGTTTCCTGCCATGCTCGACCGCCGCGCTGTATTGAAGACGGGCGCCGCCGCCATCGCTTTCACCGGCCTGCCCGCCCTGGCCGCGCCCGCCAAAGGCGCCGCCGCCTTGAACGTGCTGTTCGACCAGTTCGCACAGGAACAGCTGGACCTCTCCCCCACCTTTGCCACCAGCCTGGGCCTGGACACGGGCAAGCGCGCTTTCGAGAAAGGACAGCTGGACGACGCCTCGCTGGCCGGCATCGCCAAGGCAAAGGCCCTCACCGCCAGCCAGCTGGCGCGGCTGAAAGCGTTCGACGCCGGCTCGGTCAGCGGCATGGACCGGCTGAATTACGACATCGTGATGTTCTCCCTCGCCGCCAACGATGCCGCGGCCAAGGAATTCCAATACGGTCCCGCCAATCCCGGCGCGCCCTATATCATCAGCCAGCTCAGCGGCAATTACTGCAACACGCCGCCTTTCCTGGACACCCAGCACAGCATCGAGACCAAGGCCGACGCCGATGCCTATCTCGCAAGGCTCTCCGCCTTCGCCATGGCGATGGACCAGGAGATCGAGGTCGCGCGCCACGACATCGCCATGGGCGTGGTGCCGCCCGATTTCGCGCTGACCAAAACACTTGCCACCATGCAGGCCTTGCGCGCGCCGGCGCCGGATAAATCTTCGCTGGCCACATCGCTGGCGCGGCGGGCGGCGGAAAAGCATATCGCGGGCGACTGGACCGGCGAGGCCGCCAAGGTGATCAAAGACAAAGTCTATCCCGCGCTGGACCGGCAGATCGC
>JAFECO010000015.1 GCA_018242085.1 Pseudomonadota bacterium | reverse complement strand
GCAAAGGAAGCAGGCTCCGCTCGACCTGGCTTTCGCCAAGGCCATGGACGATCTCGGTGCGCCCTGGCCGGGCGCGGTGGCTTTGTCCGGCGGCGGCGATTCCCTGGGCTTGATGCATCTTCTGGCGGATTGGGCGCGGGCGCGAAACCTCAAACCGCCGGTGGCGTTGATCGTCGATCATGGGCTGCGTGCCGGGTCCGCCGCCGAAGCGCGCAAGGCCGCTGCTTTCGCCCGCAAGGCGGGTCTCGCCGCCCATGTCCTGGTGCGCAAGGGTCCGGCGCCGCGATCGGGGATCGAAGCGGCGGCCCGCGACGCCCGGTACAGTCTGATGGGAAACTGGATGCGGCGGCACAAGCTCGCCACGCTCTATGTGGGCCATACCCTGGACGACCAGGCCGAGACATTTCTGCTCCGGCTGGGACGCGGCAGCGGATTGGACGGGCTTTCGGCCATGCGCGCCTTGGCGCCGTTTCCGTTGCCGGCGTTCGCGGACCTCAGTCTGGCGCGGCCGTTGCTGCGTGTTCCGCGCGCGGGTTTGCGCGATTTCCTCAGAGAGCGGAACCAGACCTGGCTGGAAGATCCCATGAACAGCGAGGCGCGTTTCGCCCGCAGCCGTATCCGCGGGTTGATGCCGGCCCTGGAAGCGGCGGGATTGCCGCCCGCACGCATTGCCGATGCCGCCGCGCACCTGGCCCGCGCCAGGGCGGCCCTGGAACTGGTGACGGAAGCGGTGATCGCGCGCGCGGCCCGCGCCGATGGCGCGCGGGTATTGCTGGATTCGGGGGCTTTGATGGCGGCGCCGCGCGAAGTGGGGTTGCGGGGGCTGGCCGGGCTCTTGATGGCGGTATCGGGCGAGCCCTACCGGCCCCGCTTCGATGCCCTGGAACGGTTGTTTGACAGCATTGCCAACGGGGAATTGGGGCGGGGAGCCACCTTGCATGGCTGCCGCCTGTTTCCGGCACCCCGCGCCAGCCAGCTTTTCGGGGAAAAAACACTGGTTCTGGCACGGGAAAGTTCCAGGGGCGGGCCAAAGCGCCGTTAACCGGGCCCAAGGCCGCGCATTGCGGACGCGGGCGGAAACTCTTAACGTTTTGCTGGCTGGCAATACGCTAAAAAGCTCCTATCTGTTAGGATGCAAAGGTGGAAATCCTGGCCTGTTGCCGCGGGCCCCGCATTGAGTAGCCCCAGCCCGCAAAGCTGGCTTTGAGTTGAAAGGACTGAGGTCTTGAACAATTTGCGCAATCTCGGCTTGTGGATCCTGATCGCGGTCCTGCTGGTGTTCCTGTTCAATCTCTTCCAGGGCACGGGCACGCACGCCACGGCGAGTACGCTGAGCTATTCCAAATTCAACGAACAAGTGGTCCAGAACCAGGTTCGTAAAGTCACCTTCCAGGGCGAGCAGGTCAAAGGCGAACTCATTTCCGGCCAGACCTTCACCACCACCGTGCCGGCCAACGACACCACCCTGTGGCCGATGCTGAAGGCCCATAACGTCGACACCGCCGTGACCGCTGCCGATGAAGGCATGCCGTCCTTGGTCGGCATCTTTGTCAACTGGTTCCCCATGCTGCTTCTGATCGGCGTCTGGGTGTTCTTCCTGCGCCAGATGCAGTCGGGCGGCGGCAAGGCGATGGGCTTCGGCAAGTCGCGCGCCAAGCTTTTGACCGAGCGCCAGGGCCGGGTGACGTTTGAAGACGTGGCCGGCGTGGACGAGGCCAAGGACGATTTGAAGGAAATCGTGGACTTCCTGCGTGACCCGCAGAAATTCCAGCGCCTGGGCGGCCGCATTCCCAAGGGCGTGCTGTTGGTCGGCCCGCCGGGCACCGGCAAGACCTTGCTGGCGCGCGCCATCGCGGGCGAAGCCAATGTGCCCTTCTTCACCATTTCCGGTTCGGACTTTGTCGAGATGTTCGTGGGCGTGGGCGCCAGCCGCGTGCGCGACATGTTCGAACAGGCCAAGAAGAATTCGCCTTGCATCGTCTTCATCGACGAAATCGACGCGGTGGGCCGTCATCGCGGCGCCGGTCTGGGCGGCGGCAATGACGAACGCGAACAGACCCTCAACCAGTTGCTGGTGGAGATGGACGGCTTCGAGGCGAACGAGAGCGTGATCCTGATCGCCGCCACCAACCGTCCCGACGTGCTGGACCCGGCGCTGCTGCGTCCCGGCCGTTTCGACCGCCATGTGGTGGTGCCCAACCCTGATCTGGCCGGCCGCGAAAAGATCCTGCGCGTGCATCTGCGGAAAGTTCCGCTGGCGCCCGATGTCGATCCGCGCATCCTGGCTCGCGGCACGCCCGGTTTCTCCGGCGCCGACCTGGCCAATCTGGTCAACGAAGCCGCTCTGCTCGCCGCCCGCCGCGGCAAGCGCGTGGTGATGATGACCGAGTTGGAAGACGCCAAGGACAAGGTGATGATGGGCGCGGAGCGCCGCTCCATGGCCATGAGCGACGAGGAAAAGAAGCTCACCGCCTTCCATGAAGCCGGTCACGCCCTGGTCGCCATTACGGTCGAAGGCTCCGACCCGATCCACAAGGCCACCATCATTCCGCGCGGCCGCGCGCTGGGCATGGTGATGCGCCTGCCGGAACGCGACGCCTTGTCCCTGACCCGCCAGAAGATGCTGGCCGATCTGGCCGTCGCTTTCGGCGGCCGCCTGGCCGAGGAACTGGTGTTCGGTCACGAGAAGGTGACCACCGGCGCGCAAAGCGATATCGAGCAGGCCACCCGCATGGCCCGCGCGATGGTGACGCGCTTCGGCATGTCGGATTCCCTGGGCCCGATCGCCTATGCCGAGAACCAGGAAGAAGTCTTCCTGGGCCATTCGGTGTCGCGCACCCAGAACATCTCGGAAGCCACGGCGCAGAAGATCGATGCGGAAATCCATCGCATCATCGACGAATGCTATGCCCGGGCGAAGGACATCCTCACCACCCGCCAGGCCGATTTGAATCTTCTGGCGCGCGGGCTGCTGGAATATGAAACCCTGACCGGCGACGAGATCATCGCCCTGCTCAAGGGCATTCCGCCGGTGCGCACGCCGTATGAAGATCCGGTACTGCCGTCGCGGGGCGAGGGCACGTCCGTCCCCGCCGCCGGCAAGCCGCGCGGCACGTCGGGGCCGGGGCCGATTATCTCCCCGGAGCCGCAGCCAGGCCACTAAGCTTTCTGGAGGCGCTTGCCTTTTGCGTCCTGAGTTCGTCGCGCGTGCTCACGTGCTTTCGCACGCTCCGCGCGATGCTCCTGGCCATCGGCCAAAATCTCTCGCGCCGGGAGCTGTTGTTCTTGATATGAAAGGGCGGTCGAAAGACCGCCCTTCTCTTTTGCTCTGATCCATGAAAATCCTCGGCATCCTCAATATCACCGAAGACAGTTTTTCCGATGGCGGGAAATTCCTGGCGCCGGAGGCGGCGTTGGCGCATGGTGAAGCGTTGCTGAAAGACGGCGCCGACATTCTGGATATCGGGGCGGCGTCTTCCAATCCGGACTCCAAGCCGGTGCCGCCCGACATGGAAATCGCGCGGCTGGATAGGGTGGTTCCGGCGCTAAAAAAACAAGGCGCCGCGATTTCCATCGACAGTTTCCAGCCGGATGTGCAGCGCTGGGCGTTGGCCCAAGGTGCCGATTATCTCAACGACATTCATGGCTTTGCCGAGCCCGCGCTTTACCCCGAACTGGCGCGGGCCGATGCGAAGCTCATCGTCATGCATGCGGTGTTGGCGCGAGGGATCGCCACCCGCGAGGATATTCCGTCCGGCGAAATCTTCGGCCGCGCCGTGCGTTTTTTCGAGGATCGCATCGCGGCACTGACCGGCGCGGGGATCGCGCGTGAAAGGCTGATCCTGGACCCCGGCATGGGCTTCTTCGTCGGCAGCGATCCGGAAAATTCGCTTACCCTGCTGCGCCGTTTGCCCGAGCTGAAAGCGCGCTTTGGGCTGCCGTTGCTGGTGTCGGTGTCGCGCAAGTCCTTCCTGCGCAAGCTGACGGGGCGCCCGCCCGGCGAAGCGGGCGCGGCCAGCCTGGCGGCGGAGCTTTTCGCAGAGGCCCATGGCGCCGCCTATATCCGCACCCATGCGCCGGGCGCTCTTCGAGATGGCATTAAGGTATTGAAAACGCTGGGGAATGACCGTTAACTTCCCGAAACGGCTTTGTGGTAAATTCGGCCCGCACAAGTCTTATCGCTCACCCAAGGTCTTTCCATGACGCGCAAATATTTCGGCACCGACGGCATCCGCGGCCGCACCAATGCTTCCGTGCTGACGCCGGAGATCGCCATGAAGGCGGGCATGGCGGCGGGCCGCATCTTCACCCGCG
Organism: Pseudomonadota bacterium; assembly: GCA_018242085.1. Lineage (GTDB taxonomy): Bacteria > Pseudomonadota > Alphaproteobacteria > Micropepsales > Micropepsaceae > Rhizomicrobium. The sequence goes on along the minus strand of JAFECO010000015.1, from coordinate 8,027 downwards.
GCGCCCATCGCCATCGCGTGGTGATCGGCAAGGATACGCGCCTGTCGGGTTATATGATCGAAAGCGCGCTGGTCTCCGGCTTCACCGCCGTGGGCATGGACGTGTTTCAGTTCGGTCCCTTGCCCACGCCCGCCGTGGCCATGCTGACCCGCTCGCTGCGCGCCGATATCGGCGTGATGATCACCGCTTCGCACAATCCCTATCAGGATAATGGCATCAAGTTTTTCGGCCCCGACGGACAGAAGCTTTCGGATGCGGTGGAAGAAGAGATCGAGCACCTGATGGATGGCGGCCTGGAATCGGGCCTCATCACCGGCAAGGGCATCGGCCGCGCCAAGCGCGTGGACGATAGCCAGTCGCGCTATATCGAATTCGCCAAATACACCTTCCCCCGCAACCTGCGCCTGGACGGGATGCGCATCGTGATCGATTGCGCCAATGGCGCGGCGTACAAGGTCGCGCCGGAAGTGTTGTGGGAACTGGGTGCCGACATCGTCACGCTTGGCGTGACGCCGGACGGCCTCAACATCAATCAGGATTGCGGCTCGACCGCGCCCCAAGCCATGTGCGCCAAAGTGCGCGAAGTGCGGGCCGATTTCGGCATCGCGCTGGACGGCGATGCCGACCGGGTGGTGATGGCCGACGAACAGGGCCAGATCATCGACGGCGATCAGATTCTCGCCTTGATCGCCAAGAGCTGGTCGAAAAGCGGGACTTTGAAAGGCGGCGGCGTGGTCGGCACGGTGATGTCGAATGCCGGGCTGGACCGCTATCTGGGCGGGCTGGGCCTGAAGCTGGCGCGCGCTTCGGTGGGCGACCGCTATGTGCTGGAGGAAATGCACAAGGGCAATTTCAATGTCGGCGGCGAACAGTCCGGCCATATCATTCTTTCGGATTTCTCCACCACCGGCGACGGCTTGATCGCGGCGCTGCAGGTGCTGGCGGTGATCGCGCAGGAAGGAAAGCCGGCCTCGGCGGCGGCGCATCTTTATGAACCCCTGCCGCAGGTGATGGAAAATGTGCGCTTCAAGAAGGGTGCGCCCCTGGACGATGCGCGGGTGAAATCCTCGATCGACGCCGCCCGCGCCAAGCTTGGCGATAGCGGCCGGGTGCTGGTGCGCAAATCCGGCACCGAGCCCTTGATCCGGGTGATGGCCGAAGGCGAGGATGAAAAGACCGTCCGTGCCGTGGTGCGCGCCATCGCCGGAGCCATCGAAGAGGTCGCTGCCTGACCGCGTCAGCCGTGCCGCGCCTGTTGGTGATTGCCGGTTCGGATTCCTCGGCCGGCGCGGGGCTGCAGGCCGACCTGAAAACCGCGCAGCGTTTCGGGGTCTATGCCCAGACGGCCGTCACCGCCGTCACCGTTCAAAACACGCTGGGGGTGACCGCGATCCAGGCGATGTTGCCTGAGATCGTGCGCGGTCAGATCCGTGCCGCGCTGGACGATATCGGCGCCGACGCCATCAAGCTCGGAATGCTGGCCAATGCGCAAATTGCCTGCGTCGTGGCGGATGCGCTGATGGAAACCGACCTTCCGCTGGTGCTCGATCCGGTGCTGGTCTCGACCAGCGGGTCGCTGCTGCTGGAACCGGCCGCATTGAAAATTCTCAAATACCGGTTGTTGCCGCGCGCCACGCTTGTGACGCCCAATCTCCCGGAAAGCGAAGCGCTGGTCGGCATCCTGCCCGGCGATGATCACACGGTGCATCAGGCCGCCCAGGCTTTCGCCTTGCTGGGCGCAAAGCGCGTGCTTTTCAAGGACGGGCACGGCAAGGGGGCCGTGGTGCGCGACATTCTCACCGATGTCGATGGGCCGTCGCTGATATTGGAAGCGCCGCGCCGGGATACGCGCCATACCCATGGAACAGGATGCACCTTGGCGACCGCGATTGCCTGCGGCTTGGCGAAGGGTCAGCGCCTCAGCGAGGCGGTGGAGCGGGCGCATAATTTTGTGCAGAACGCGATCCGCACCGCGCCCGGCTTGGGACGCGGTCACGGACCGCTCAATTTCAACGCCTGACCGTCAGCGGTCGCCGTCAACGGTCATCAGGCTCCACCACATGGGTATGGCCATCCTGATCGACCACCGTGGTGCTGCCGGGTGGCGGTTGCACCACGACGGTCTTATGCGAAGTGCCGCAAGCGGCCAGCATCAAACACGCAAGGACAACAACAATCGGGGCACGCATGGAAACTCTCCAATAAATCTGTTCGGAGAAGAAACGCATGCGTGGCGGCGGCCGTTCCGCCCGCCTTATTTTCGCCCCCATCTGTCTTTCTCGGGATGAACCCTCGAAAGACATCTTCCCCCGTCAGCGGCTTCGCCGCACGGGGGAAGAAAGTCGAAACCAAGGCGCGCCAGAGCTTTTTGAAAAAGCTTCGGCGCTATCTTCCCACAAAAGGATCCTGCACCATGATCGTGTCGTCGCGGTCGGGGCTGGTGGACAGAAGCGCCACCGGCGCGCCGATCAGCTCTTCCACCCGGCGCACATATTTGATCGCATTGGCGGGAAGCTGGGCCCAGCTGCGGGCGCCTTGGGTGGATTCGCTCCAGCCCTTCAACGTTTCATAGATCGGCGTCAGCCGCGCCTGGGCGTTGGCGGAGGCGGGCAGGTGATCGAGAATCTTGCCGTCCAGCGCATAGCCGGTGCAGACCTTGATTTCGTCAAAGCCGTCCAGCACGTCGAGCTTGGTCAGGGCGATGCCGTCCACGCCGCCGGTGATCACGGTCTGGCGCACCAAGACGGCGTCGAACCAGCCGCAACGGCGCTTGCGGCCCGTGACGGTGCCGAATTCATGGCCGCGCTCGCCCAGCTTGTCGCCGGTCGCATCCTTCAACTCGGTGGGGAAGGGACCTTCGCCCACGCGGGTGGTGTAGCTCTTCACAATGCCCAGCACGGTGCCGATTTCGCGCGGGCCCACGCCCGCGCCCGCCGCCGCCTGTCCCGCCACCGTGTTGGACGAGGTGACGAAAGGATAGGTGCCGTGGTCGATATCGAGCAGCACCGCCTGGGCGCCTTCAAACAGAACCCGCTTTCCCGCCAGCCGCGCCGCATGCAGCTCGCGCCAGGAAGAGCCCAGGAACGGCACGATCTTGGGCGCGATCTCCGCCAGCGATTGCAGCAGGGCCTTGCCATCCGCTTCCGCATGGCCGAAGCCGCGGCGCAGGACATTGTGATGCGCCAGAAGCCGCTCGATCTTGGCGGGCAGGGCGGAAAGGTCGGCAAGGTCGATGGCCCGCAAGGCGCGCCGCCCCACCTTGTCTTCGTAAGCAGGACCGATGCCGCGCTTGGTGGTGCCGATCTTCTGGCTTGCCGCTTCCTCGCGCATGGCGTCCAGCTCGCGGTGCAGCGGCAGCACCAGAACGGCGTTCTCCGCCAGCACCAGGATATCCGGGGTGATCGTCAGACCGGCGGCGCCCACGCGGGCGATCTCGTCCAGGAGCGACCAGGGATCCACCACCACGCCATTGCCGATGATGGAGCGCTTGGCCTGCACCACGCCCGACGGCAGCAGCGACAGCTTGTAGGTCTTGTCGCCCACCACGATGGTGTGACCGGCATTGTTGCCGCCCTGGAACCGCGCCACCATATCGGCGCGGTTGGACAGCCAGTCGATGATCTTGCCTTTGCCCTCGTCGCCCCATTGGGCGCCGATCACGGTCACATTTGTCATGAATTATACCGTACCCGGATGAATTTCTGCGCCAGCCAGGACGGCTGCGGCACGGTGACCATTTATAGCATGGATGGCGGCGGCGGTAGGGGCGAGATGCCGCGTTTTTTGGCGACGCCTGAAGCGTTCACAGGCTTTCTTCCCCCGCGCGGCAGAGCCGTTGGCGGGGGAAGATGTCTGCTAGCGGGCCTGCCCGCGTGGCAGACAGATGGGGGTAAAAAATTTAGAAAAACACCCCGTAATCGACCTCGATGATTTCGCCGGTGTATTGGTCGATCAGGAGCGCATCGTCGCCCACGCGCACCCAGATCGCGCCATAGGGCGGCGGCGGCAGGTCATAGGCGTAAAAATCGGTCAGCCAATAGTCTCGCGTCCAGAAGGCCGCGGGCAGGGTCTGGCCCCAGCTCCAGCGGCGGACGAAATAGCCCGGCGGCCGGCGATAGGGCGGCGCCCGGAAGTGATGGGACGCGCGGAAATTCTGATGATAGTTGCGGTAATCGCGGAAGTCCCGGCGCTCGCGGTCGCCGCGCCGGTCATTGAAATCCGGCCGGAAATCGGGCCGGCGGACATCGCGGCGGTCGGGCCCCGGCCGGTTGAAATCGGGCCGGTTATTGTCCCTGCGATTGTCGCGTTGGCCGATGCTGTTGTCGCGCCGCTCCGCATCCGGACGGCCGGGATTTCCATTCATCGCCCGGTTGATGCCGCGCATGGTGTCGGCCTGCGGGGATGGCGCGTCATGATGTTCACGGAATTGGGATTGGCCGATGGAATTGCGGCCGCTTTGGGAATTGCCGCGTTCGGGGCCGCGATGATCGCGGTCCTGCGCAATCGCCAGCGAAGCGCTGCCGATCAGGCTGACGATTGCCGCCGAGATTAGGAATTTGCGCATGGAATCCACTCCAAAATCGCCCGATGATAACACGGGCACGCGACAAAAGTTCCATGCCGAAAATGGCGCGCGCTGCTATGGTGGCGTGTATTGGAATCTTTGATATCAACCACAGGCCATCCTCCCACGCGCGCGCGAAGCGCGCTGGCGGGGGAGGTGCCCGGTTCGTAGCGACAGCGTATGAACGCGCTTGCGATGCGAAGGGCGGAGGGGGCGCGATGATCACGCTGATACTGGCAATGGCCGAGAATGGCGTGATCGGCAACAAGGGGGCGATTCCCTGGCGCATCGCCGACGACATGAAGCGCTTCAAGGCGCTGACCTTGGGCAAGCCTGTCGTGATGGGACGCAAGACCTGGGATTCGCTGCCGCGAAAGCCGCTGCCGGATCGCACCAATATCGTGGTGACGCGCCAGCCGGGTTGGTCGGCGGATGGCGCAGTGACGGCATCGTCTTTGGATGATGCGTTGAGCAAGGCGGATGGCGCCGCGGAAGTGATGGTGATCGGCGGCGGCGAAATCTATCGGGCCGCTCTGGCGCGCGCCGACCGCATCGAACTCACCGAAGTTCATGGCGCTTTCGATGGCGACGCGCATTTTGCGTTCGACCGGGCGTCATGGCGGGAGGCCGCGCGCGAGAGTCGCACAACACCCGACGGCTTGGCGTATAGTTACGTCACACTCACTCGTAGATAATCTTCGGCGCCGGGCGGTCCGCCGTCTTCAGCGCCGCCGCCACTTTTTCCGCCACCGCCAGGAATGAAAGTGCTTCCGGCCCGTCGGGCGCGGTGACCATCACCGGCGTTCCGGCGTCGGAGGTTTCGCGGATGCGCGGCACCAGGGGGATTTCGCCCAGGAACGGCGCGCCGACTTTCTCCGCCGTTTCTCGCGCGCCGCCATGGCCGAAAATATGATGCGCGTGGCCGCAATCGGGGCAGACAAAGACGCTCATATTCTCCACCACGCCCAGGATGGGAACTTGCGTCTTCTTGAACATGGCGATGCCCTTCTTGGCATCGATCAGGGCGATATCCTGGGGCGTGGAGACGATCACCGCGCCTTTCAGCGGCGCGCGCTGGGCGATGGTGAGTTGGGCGTCGCCGGTGCCCGGCGGCATGTCCAGCACCAGGACATCGAGCGGTCCCCACAGCACATCGTTCAGCATCTGGGTCAGTGCCGATTGCACCATCGGCCCGCGCCAGATCATCGCTTCGTCTTCCTTCACCATGAAGCCGATGGACATGGTCTTGATGCCGAATTTCTCGATCGGCTTGATTTTCTTGCCGTCGCTGTCCGGCTTGTGGCGGATGTCGAGCAGGCGCGGCAGGCTGGGGCCGTAAATATCGGCATCCAGCAAGCCGACCTTCAGACCCAATCGCGCCAGGCCCAGCGCCAGATTGACGGCGACGGTGGATTTGCCCACCCCGCCCTTGCCGCTGGCGACCGCGATGATGCTGGCGACACCGGGAATGCCTTGCGGCCGTGGTGGCGCATGGTGTGGCGCATGCTGCGGGCGGGCGGGCGCTGTGCCTTGATGCGCGGTGAGGACCGCGGTGACCGACAGAATGCCGGGCAGTTTCGCCACCGCCGCTTCGCAGGCCGCGCGCAACGGTTCGGACCTCGGCCCGCGGGCGGGCGGCACTTCCAGCGCGAAACCGGCATGGCCGTCCCGCACCACCAGGCCTGCGATCATGTTTTCTTGAATCACGGAACGGCCGGAAACCGGGTCGATCACCTGGTCCAGGGCCCGAAGGACATCGTCGCGGGTGGTGCTCATGGATGCGGTCTATACGGCGTCGCGGGGCCGGGGGCCAGTCCGAAGGGAACCCGGCGGCAAAAGCGCGCGGACATTGTTCGAAAGCGCGTTCAAAAGCCTGTCTGGCGGCGCCCAGGCTGATATGCTGACGCCCGATTCCCGATTTCCGGCGTGAGGACGGACGACATGCGGTTTGCGCTTGCGATGGGCGCCTTTCTGATGCTGGGAGCCGCCTCGGCGGCGGCGCGTCCCGCGCCGGATTCCTTTGCCGATCTGGCGGCGAAGCTGCTTCCCACCGTGGTCAATATCGCCACGTCCCAGACCTTGAAGGCTCCTCCCCGCGCCCAGCTGCCCAATGTGCCGCCGGGATCGCCGCTGGAGGACCTGTTCAAGAATTTCCTGGGGCCCGACGGCGAGAAGCCGCGCCATGTGACATCGCTGGGGTCCGGCTTCATCATCGATCCCGCCGGGTTCATCGTCACCAACAATCATGTGATCGACAACAGCGATCAGGTCACCGTCACGCTCTATGACGGTTCCAGCCTGCCGGCCAAGATCGTGGGCCGCGACACCAAGACCGATCTGGCGCTGCTCAAGGTGGTGCCGAAAAAGCCCTTGCCCGCCACCCATTTCGGCGACAGCGACAAGATCCGCATCGGCGACTGGGTGATGGCGATCGGCGATCCCTTCGGCCTGGGCTCGACGGTGACGGCGGGCATCGTCTCGGCGCGCAACCGCGATATCAATGCCGGGCCTTATGACGATTTCATCCAGACCGATGCGCCGATCAATCGCGGCAATTCCGGTGGCCCCTTGTTCGACATGGACGGCAATGTGATGGGGATCAATTCGGCGATCTTCTCGCCGTCGGGCGGCAGCGTGGGTATCGGCTTCGCCATCCCCGCCAATCTGGCCAAGGATGTGGTGACGCAGCTCAAGCAATTCGGGGTGGCGCGGCGCGGCTGGATCGGCGTGCGCATCCAACAAGTGACCGAGGAGATCGCCCAGGGCATGGGATTGCCCAATGCCCAAGGCGCCCTGGTCGCCGACGTGACCCGCAACGGTCCCGCGCAGAAGGCCGGATTGCAGAATGGCGATGTGGTGATCGGTTTCGACAACAAGCCGATCGGCGATTCCAAATTATTGCCGCGGGTGGTGGCGGCGACCCCCATCGGCAAGACCGTCAATATCGATGTGCTGCGCAAGGGCAAAAAGCAAAGCTATCGCATCGTCATCGCCAAGCTGGACGAAGGTCCGCCCGACAAGCCGGGCAAGAAATTGCCGCCGCCCGCGCCGCCCAAAGCCAAATCCAAGCTGTCGCAATTGGGCCTGACGGTTGTCGCGCTGGATGAGAATGCCCGCGCCAAATACAAGCTGGCGGGCAATGTGCAAGGCGTGGTGGTGAGTGCGGTCGATCCCGCCAGCCCGGCGGCGGACAAGAATTTCCGCCCCGGCGATGTGATCGTGGAAGCGCAGAACCAGCCGGTAAAGACGCCCGCCGATCTGGAAGCGCGGGTCGATGCCGACGCCAAGGCCGGCAAGAAGGCCGAGCTGATGCTGGTGAACCGGAACGGCGATCTCACTTACGTCGGGCTTAGATTGGATTAACCCCTCCGGCCTTCGCACCTGATCGGTGCTACGGCCACCTCCCCTTTCGGGCGCTTCGCGCCAAAGGGGAGGCGGGGCACGGCCAAGCCTCGCTGGATTT
>JAFECO010000159.1 GCA_018242085.1 Pseudomonadota bacterium | reverse complement strand
GCCTTCCGCCTTGGGCAGCATGATGCCGTCGGGACGGCCGGGCATCACCATGGCAAGATCGCGCTCCATCAGTGCCGGCGCCGGATTGACCCGGACAAAGACCAGCGCTGTGCGAGGCTCGCCGAGAAAATCCGCCACACTTTTGCGGGCGTCGTCCTTTTTCGCCGCGGTGACGGAATCTTCCAGATCCAGGATCAGCGCGTCCGCATCCAGGCCTCTCGCCTTTTTCATCCGGTCTGGCCGGTCGCCCGGCACAAAGAGCAGCGAACGCATTCTCATGCCCGTGACACCAAAGCGGTGCGCAGCGCTTCGCACACCATCTCGCCGCGCTGGTTGAAGGCGCGGTGGCGGAAGGTGACGATGCCCGCATTCGGCCGCGACTTGGAGCCACGCAAATCCACCACTTCGGTCTCCACCTTCAGCGTATCGCCGATAAAGACGGGTTTTGGCATGGTGACTTTGTCATAGCCCAGATTGGCGACCAGCGTTCCCAATGTGGTGTCGGCGACGGAAACACCCACCATCAGTGAAAAGGTGAAAAGCCCGTTGACCACGATGCGGCCAAATTCCGTCCCGGCGGCATATTGGGCATCCAGATGCAGCGGTTGGGGATTGTGCGTGAGGGTGGTGATCAGAAGATTGTCGGCTTCCGTCACCGTGCGGCTGAGATCGTGCGCGATATGGTCGCCGATCTTCCATTGCTCGAATGTGCGCCCGGCCATCAGCTTGCCTTTTCGATGCGCGCCAGAAGGGCGCTTTCCTCGACTTGCGATCCCGCCGACACGGTCAATTCCACCACCATGCCGTCGAACGGTGCCACCATCACATATTCCATCTTCATCGCTTCCAGCACCAGCAGGCGCTCGCCGCGCTGGACGGGCCTGCCTTTCGCGGCCGTGACCTGGATCACCGCGCCCGGCATGGGGGCCAGCACGGCACCATCACCGGCTTCATCTTGGCCGGAAGACCGGGGCACCGGCGCCGCAAAGGCCCAAGCGTCGCCGGCCAGGAACAGGACCTGCTCGCCGCCGATCTCCCGCGCCGCGCCCGCTGGCACCGGCTGCGCGAGATACGTCTTGCCGTGAACCCCCACCGCGACCTGCGTGTCCGGGGCCGCGTTGCCGCGAAAGCCCCTCAGCGCCAGCCAGGGATCGCTATTGTCTGTCGGCAACAGCGCGGCGGCGGCCGCGGCCACGAATGACGCATCGGGCTCGGCGGGCGGGACGATCTCGGCGGCATGCCGCTCGATGAAACCCGTGTCGATGCCGCCGCGCACGAAATCCGGATGCAGGACCGCACGGGCGAGGAATCCCGCATTGGTCTTGACCGGCCAGACTTCCACCGCCCGGCAAGCGGCCGCCAGCTCCGCTGCCGCCGCAGCGCGCGTCGCGCCATGCACGATCAGCTTGGCGATCATGGGATCGTAATAGGGCGTGACCGGATCGCCCTCTTCCACCGCGCTGTCGACCCGGATGCCCGGCGGCAAATTCAGATGCGCGAGGCGGCCGGTGGACGGCAGGAAGCCCGCCGATGGATTCTCGGCATAAAGCCGCGCTTCCATCGCCCAGCCGTCAATGGCCAATTGATCCTGCGTCCTGGGAAGCTTCTCGCCGGACGCCACCCGAAGCTGCCATTCCACCAGGTCCTGGCCGGTGATCGCTTCGGTGACCGGATGCTCGACCTGCAGCCGCGTGTTCATTTCCATGAACCAGATCCGGTCGGCGCGGAGCCCGTCCGACGCATCGGCGATGAATTCGATCGTGCCCGCGCCCACATAGCCGACCGCCTTGGCCGCTTTCACTGCTGCGCCGGTGAGAGCCGTGCGCGTGGCATCGTCCATGCCGGGCGCGGGCGCTTCTTCCACCACTTTCTGATGGCGGCGCTGCATCGAACAGTCGCGCTCGAACAGATGCACCATATTGCCGTGGCGGTCGCCGAAAATCTGGACTTCGATGTGGCGCGGCGCGGTGATGTATTTTTCGATCAGAACCCGGTCGTCACCGAAAGACGACGCAGCCTCGCGCTTGCAGGATGCCAAGGCGTCCGCAAAGGCGTCCGCCGTGTCGACGCGCCGCATACCCTTGCCGCCGCCACCGGCCACAGCCTTGATCAGGACCGGATAACCGATGCGCCCGGCTTCGGTTTTCAAGCGTTCCGGCGTTTGGTCCTCGCCAAGATAGCCGGGCGTCACCGGCACGCCCGCATCCTGCATCAATTTCTTGGCCGCATCCTTCAGGCCCATGGCGCGGATCGCCGACGGCGGCGCGCCAACCCAGATCAATCCGGCGCGTGCCACCGCTTCGGCGAAATCGGCATTCTCCGACAGAAAGCCGTAACCCGGATGGATCGCCTGGGCGCCGGTTTTCTTCGCCGCCGCCAGGATTTTGGCGCCATCCAGATAGCTCTCGCGCGCGGGCGCCGGACCGATGCATTCGCTCCTGTCGGCTTCGCGCACAAACGGCATTGCGGCATCCACGTCGGAATGAACCGCAATGGTGCGGATGCCCAGCCTTTTGGCGGTGCGGATGATGCGGCGGGCGATTTCACCCCGGTTGGCGATCAAGAGGCTTTGGAGCATGGCGTCACATGCGGAACAGGCCGAAACGGGGCGCGGCCGGAATCGGAGCGTTCAACGTCGCGGCAAATGCCAGGCCCAGCACATCACGGGTCTGCACGGGATCGATGATGCCGTCATCCCACATCCGCGCCGTGGCGTGATAGGGATTGCCTTCATCCTCGTATTTCTGGCGCACCGGCGCCTTGAAGGCTTCGGCTTCTTCCTTGGTCCAGCGATCGGCGTCGCGATGCACCGTCGCCAGCACCGACGCCGCCTGTTCGCCGCCCATCACGCTGATGCGGCTGTTGGGCCAGGTGAAGAGAAAGCGGGGCGAATAGGCCCGGCCGCACATGCCGTAATTGCCCGCGCCGAAGCTGCCCCCGATCAGCACCGTGATCTTGGGCACCGTTGCGGTGGCCACCGCCGTTACCAGCTTGGCGCCATCCTTGGCGATGCCGCCCGCTTCGTACTTCCCGCCCACCATGAAGCCGGAGACATTCTGCAGGAACAGCAGCGGAATCCGGCGCTGGCACGCCAGTTCGATGAAATGGGCGCCCTTGAGCGCGCTTTCGGAAAACAGTACGCCGTTATTGGCCAGGATCGCCACCGGCATGCCCCAGATATGGGCAAAGCCGCAGACCAGGGTCGAGCCGTACAGCGGCTTGAATTCATGCATGTCGGAGCCATCGACAATGCGCGCGATCACTTCGCGGACGTCGTAAGGCGCGCGCACGTCGCGGGGAATGATTCCGTAGAGGTCGGCGGCGTCGAATTTCGGCGGGCGAACCCTGCCCAGCGTGACATCGGCTTTTCGCGCATCGCCCAAGGTACCCACGATCTGCCGCAAGATCAGCAATGCCTGTTCGTCATTCTCCGCGACATGATCCACCACGCCGGATTTGCGGCCATGCACTTCGGCGCCGCCCAGATCTTCGGCGGAAATCACTTCGCCCGTCGCCGCTTTGACCAGCGGCGGGCCGGCGAGAAAGATGGTGCCCTGCCCCCGCACGATGATGCTTTCATCCGACATGGCCGGAACATAGGCCCCGCCAGCGGTGCAGCTTCCCATCACGCAGGCGATCTGTGCGATCCCTTCGGCCGACATCTGCGCCTGGTTGAAGAAGATGCGGCCGAAATGATCGCGGTCGGGAAAGACGTCCGCCTGATGCGGCAGGTTGGCGCCGCCGCTGTCCACCAGATAAAGACAGGGCAGCCGGTTCTGCTGCGCGATCTCCTGCGCCCGCAAATGCTTCTTCACCGTCATGGGGAAATAGGCGCCGCCTTTCACCGTGGCGTCATTGGCCGCGATCATCACTTCGCGCCCCATCACCCGGCCGATCCCCGCGATGATGCCGGCGCCCGGCGCTTCGCCGCCATAAAGCCCGTTCGCCGCCAGGGCGCCGATTTCCAGGAAAGGCGAGCCAGGATCGAGCAGACGGTTCACCCGCTCGCGGGGCAGAAGCTTGCCCCGCGCCGTATGCTTCTGGCGCGCGGATTCCGAACCGCCCAGCGCGGCCTTGGCGGTTCGCGCCTTCAAATCCTCGGCCAGCGCGCGATTATGCGCCGCGTTCGTCGCGAAAGCCTCGCTCTGGCGGTCGATCAGCGACGACAAGATTGTCATGTGCCGATCAGCTCCCGCCCGATCAGGAAGCGCCGGATTTCGTTGGTGCCAGCGCCGATGTCGTAAAGCTTGGCATCGCGCAGGAAGCGCTCCACCGGCCAATCCTTGGTGTAGCCCGCGCCGCCCAGCGCCTGGATCGCTTCCAGCGACGTCTTCACCGCATTCTCCGATGCCAGCAGGATCGCGCCCGCCGCGTCGAAGCGCGTGGTCCGCCCCCGGTCGCAGGCCCGCGCCACGGCATAGACATAGGCGCGGGCGGAATTCAGCGCCACATACATGTCCGCGATCTTGGCCTGCATCAGCTGGAAATTGCCGATGGGCTGGCCGAACTGCTTGCGCTCGCGCACATAGGGCAGCACCACGTCCAGGCACGCCTGCATGATGCCCAGCGGCCCGGCCGACAGCACCACCCGCTCATAATCCAGGCCGGACATCAGCACCTTGACGCCATTGCCTTCGCCGCCCATCACGGCCTCCGCGGGGACTTCGCAATCCTGGAACACCAGCTCGCCGGTATCGCTGCCCCGCATGCCCATCTTGTCCAGCTTTTGAGAAGTCGAGAAACCTTTCATCTGCTTTTCGATCAGGAAGGCAGTGATGCCCTTGGGTCCCGCATTCATGTCGGTCTTGGCATAGACCACCAGCACATCGGCTTCCGGCGCATTGGTGATCCAGAATTTGGTGCCGTTCAGGACGTAACGGTCATTGCCCTTCTTCTCGGCCTTCAGCCGCATCGAAACCACATCCGAGCCTGACCCGGCTTCCGACATGGCCAGCGAACCCACATAGTCGCCGGAAATCAGTTTGGGCAGGTAGCGCGCCTTCTGTTCGGGGCTGCCCCAGCGGCGGATCTGGTTGATGCAGAGATTGGAATGGGCGCCATAACTCAGCCCT
>JAFECO010000158.1 GCA_018242085.1 Pseudomonadota bacterium | reverse complement strand
TTCCCGTTCGGCTGTTGTCTCGCGATCCCTTCGACACACTGGCGCTTGTCGACCGCATCAAGGTTCCTGTCCTTATTTTTCACAGTGAAGACGATCCGCAGATTCCGTTTGCCATGGGCCGCGAATTGGCCAACCGGCTGGGACAACGCGCTATGTTCGTGCCGATGAAGGGACTGGGTCATTACCCGCATCAAGCAGATCTGTCGCCTATGGTCGTGCAATGGGCGAAGTTGCATGAGATCGGACCTGATTCGTCGGGACCGGCGAGAGAGCATTGAAAGCAGGGTTGCATTCATGCCCCCTGATCTTCAAAGCCGCGTGAAGCCGTCATCGCTCCAGGCTTCGCTGCCCACGCCGTGATGGACGGTGAAGAGGCCATCCGGGTCGTATTTGGCTTTGACGGCCATGAGGCGCGGGTAATTGTCGCCCCAGAATTCCCGGCGCCAATCGGCGTTGAAGAAATTGCTTTCCGAGACATAGGAGCCCGCATCCGGCGCGATGGCCCTGAGGATCGCGGTGGCCTGGTCCACGCTCCTGGCGTCGCTTGCGGCTTTTGCCCCGTCGCCCGGCGGCGTCAGCCCCGGATACCGGGGTGCGCCGCCCGTGGCGATGATGGCGAGACAGAAAGCCTCCATCACTTTCGGGTTTGTCGCGGTATCGCGCGCGGCGGCGATAGCCTCCGGCGTGCCGCCGGCCAGGCCCTTGTTGAAATGCAGGCGTATGATCATCCGGCGGCTGGCTTCGACCAGCGAGTCCACGAGCCGCGAACGGGCGCCGGGTTCCAGCAAGGATTTGGGCAGCCACAGCGAGTCATAGCCGTAAAGAAACATCCCCACCTGTTCCTCATCGCCATTCCACCAGCCATGCGCGGGATCGGCGCCGGGGCGGTCGTCGAACATCACGACATGCGAACCCGATCGGCGCATCGCCTGGACATCCCAATAACTGAACGCGTTGTCGGTGCTGATCTGGGGCGTGGCGGAGAAGGCTGGGTCCTGCGCGATCCAATCCAGGAACGGCTTCCAGATCGCGCGCGCTTCCTCTGTGCTCAAGCCCTGCGACACCATCGAGATGTCGAGGATGTTTTCACCAAAGGTGATCCCTTCGCCCCAATGGGGATTGAAGAGATTGCCGGCATAGAAATCGACAAAGCGGGCCAGCAACCGGCGGTAATCCTCCGGCGTGCGCGCGCTGATCTTGCATCCGACAAAGCCGAAGCGATCCGGCAGGTCATGGATGCGCAAGGTCACTTTGGTGACCACGCCCAGGCTTCCGCCGCCACCGCCTTTGAGGCCCCAGAACAGGTCGGCATCCCGGCGCGCATTGACGGTGCGCAGCTTGCCGTCGGCCGTCACCATTTCGGCTTGCAGCAGATTGGATGCGGCTGTGCCATAGCGCTTGGAGAAGGAGCCGAAACCGCCGCTCTGGATCAGGCCCGCGACGCCCACGGTCATGCAGCCGCCGCCCTGGACATAGCGATGGGCCTTGGTGGTCACCGCGTCATAGACATCGCCCCACATCGCGCCCGCTTCGATGGTGACGGCACGGACCGGTGCATTGTCGCTGCCTTTAGGCACGAAAGCCTCGTGCAAGGTGATGGCGTGCATGGGACGCGTCCAGATCAACAGCGAGTCCGGCGCGCTGGACGTGCCCTGATAGGAATGACCGCCGCCTTTGACGGCCAGGCGCAGCTTGTGGTCGCGGGCGAAATTGACCGCCGCCGCCACGTCGTCCGCGCCATGGGCCGCCACGGCATAGGCGCTGGGTTTCGGCGACCAGGCATTCAGCCAGCCGGATACTTGGGTGCCGCCGGCCTGATCGCCGATGAAATAGGGATTGCCGATCTCTTTGGTCGCCGCCGCGCAGTCGGCATCTGTCGCGCCGGCGGCGCAGGCCGAAAACAGATCGGCAGGTTTCACCAGATTGCCGCCCACTTGTGTTTTGAGTTGTTCCCAGTCCCGCGCTGTAGGCCAGCCGGTATCGCCCGGCCGCACCCGCCGGAACGGCGCGGCCCATGCCGGTGCAATCAAGGGACATGCCAGGCTGGCGGCCAAGCCTTTGAGGACGGTTCTTCTTTTCATGGATTGCTTTCCCGGCTGCTTTTCCGCCTGGGAGACCCGCCCTATAGTGTGCAGGTTCCACGGCATGATGAGATTTCCTTGCTCCATCTTCCCAATCCGGCGCGCCGAAAAAAGTGCGATGGGACGGTGCGGCCGTGAAAGAGGTTATCCGGCAATGGCTTGGGACCAGCGGCGCGGTTTTCGGGGCCAGCGGGCGCACCCGCCTCACACTGCTCTACTCGTTTGCCGCCATCGCGATTCTGGTGGCCGCTATTAATGCGATCAATGTGATCTCCGCCGAAGAGGACGGCCGCAGCCTGCTGGAACCGGCGATCTGGGAAGGATCGAGCTGGCTGTCGCTGGTCGCGTTTCTCTGGATTCCCTGGATGGCCTGGCGCTGGGCGCCGCCTTCCGCGCGCCCGCGCTGGAAACTGCTGCTGCATGGTCCGGCAGCCCTGGCCTTTTCCGTCGCGCATGTGGGCGGCTTCGATCTTTTGCGGATTCTGATCTACCGGCTGGCGGGCGCGCGCTATGGGCTCCATTCTTTCGCCGGTCAGTTGCAGTTCGAGATGCGCAAGGATGTTCTGGGCTATGCGCTCATCGTCGGGCTTTTTGCCCTGGTCGATCATCTGTTGCGGCGGCCGGAAGGCGCGCCGTCCGAACCCTCTACCTTCGATATCCGCGACGGCGCCAAGCTGATCCGGGTGAAGATGGAAGCGATATTGGCCGTCACCTCGGCGGGAAATTATGTGGAGTTCATCCTTGCGGACGGACGGCGGATCTTGATGCGCGCGCCGCTTCGCCATGTGGAACAGGAACTGGCCCCGCGCGGCTTTGTGCGCACGCACCGGTCCTGGCTGGTGAACGCCAATAAAGTGACAAGTTTGAAGCCGGAAGGTTCCGGCGACTATACGGTGGAACTGGGAGGGCAGTCGGTTCCCTTGTCGCGGCGCTTTCCGGGCGCATTGGCGAAACTCAGGGCGTCCTGACCGCCCAGATTGCCTTGCGGCATCGGCTGGGATATCGGACTTCAGGTTCCGTCCAGCACAGGTGTTTCATGACCGGTTCGCGCGCCGCAATTTCCCATCCCCTCCTTGGCGATGCTTTTCTTCCAGGAACGCGGTTCCTCAAGAATGCGCTTTTGGTGATCGGCGGCAGCTTCGCGCTGGCGGTTTCGGCGAAGATTCAAGTCCCCTTCTGGCCGGTGCCCATCACCATGCAGAGCATGGTGGCGCTCTTGATCGGTGTCGCGTTTGGAAGTCGCCTGGGCGCGCTGACCATCCTGGCCTATCTGGCGGAAGGCGTGGCGGGCCTGCCGGTTTTCGCTGGCATGGCGGCGGGACCGGCTTATCTGGTTGGCCCGACTGGCGGTTATCTGCTGGGCTTTCTATTGGGCGGCGCTTTTGCCGGATGGGCGGCGGAGCGGGGCTGGGGCCGCGATCTTTTCCGCACTCTGCCGGTGATGCTCTTGGGACATGTTCTGATTTTCGCGCCGGGCACGCTTTGGCTGGCGGCGTTGATGGGATGGAACAAGGCGCTGGCGTTCGGGATCGCGCCGTTCGCACTGGCCACCTTGCTCAAGAGCGCTTTGGGCGCCGCCATTGTCGCCGCCTTGTGGAAAGTGGCCGCCGGGCGGCGCGCGGACTGACAGGCCGTCGCGATCTTTCCGTGTATCCCGTCCGGGATTTGCAGGCCTTCCTGAACGGGCGGTGGCGGATCGCGCGGCGGATCAGCGACGCGCGGGCGGAACTGATGGGCCGCTTGACCGGATGGTCGGTCTTCACGCCATCGGCCGATGGGCTGATCCATGACGAGACCGGCGATCTCAACTTCGGCGCTTACAGAGGTCCGGTCACCCGCCGTTATCACCTGATCGCGGACGGTTCCTCCACCGGAATCGTGCGCCATGCGGATGGCAGACTGTTTCACGCGCTCGATCTGGCATCAGGCATGGCCGATATCCTGCATGCCTGCGGTGATGACCGCTATCGCGGGCGATACCGGGTTCTGGACGAAAGCCGCTTCACCGTATCCTGGCAAGTGACGGGGCCGCGCAAGCAATATCGTCTTGCGACCTTGCACCGGCGCGCCGAGGCTTGACCGACATATATCCCGCCGGTTATACATAAATCCATAGCTGCTGGGTTATGGATTGCAGATGGCCGTTCACGACACGCTCTTTAAGACTCTCGCCGATCCCACAAGGCGGGCGATTTTCGAGCGGCTGTGCCGCGACGGAGAACAGACGGTGGGCGCGCTCACGGCCCGGTCCGGCGTCTCCCAGCCCGCCGTTTCCAAGCATCTGGGGATTCTAAAGCAGGCCAAGCTGGTGCGTGACCGGCAGGATGGCCGCCAGATCCATTACAGCGCCCAGCTCGGCGCCCTGGCGCCCTTGATCGATTGGACCAGCCGGATGACCGGCTTCTGGCAGAGCCGCTTCGACCAGCTGGAAGATTTGCTGAAAAGGATGGACCAATGAGCGAGACCAAAAGCGTGATCGTGGAACGGGAGTTGCCCGTTCCGCCTGAGAAATTGTGGCGCGCGCTCACCCAGCCGCATCTGATCGCCGATTGGTTGATGCAGAATGATTTCGCGGCAACGACCGGCCATCGCTTCCGCTTCACCGCCGATTGGGGCAGCGTCGACTGCCAGGTGCTGACGGTCGAAGAGAACCGCATGCTTTCCTACAGCTGGGCCGCCATGGGGCTGGACAGTGTGGTGACCTTCACCCTGTCCCCCACCCGCACCGGCACGCATCTGAAACTGGAACAGACCGGCTTCAAGCCGGGCATGGCGCAAGCCTATGGCGGCGCCAGGATTGGCTGGAATAACTTCCTCGATAGGCTGGGCCAACTTCTGGAGAAACAGGCATGAGCGTGAAGAAGAAGGCGGCGCCCGCGAAAAAGAAAAGTGCCCCGCCGTCGGCGGGAAAATCCGCCTCCGCCGAGATCGATGCGCGAATCAAATCGCTGGGCGATTGGCGGGGCGAGATGCTGGCCCGGCTGCGCGGCTTGATCAGGCACGCCGATCCTGACGTGGTCGAGACCTGGA
>JAFECO010000157.1 GCA_018242085.1 Pseudomonadota bacterium | reverse complement strand
TGGGCATCTGGCTGGGATTGGCCTTCGGCCTGCTGGTGGCCGCGATCCTGCTCACCACCCGCTTTGCCATATTGTCAAAGCACCCCGCGCCAGTGCGATAGAAGCACCACCGCGATCACGGCCAGCAGCGCGATCAAAGCCAGGCGCAGCGGCCGGCTCTTGCGGTCCTGTTCGCGGGCGATGGCACGGGCCGTGTCGGGATGCAGCCGCACCCCGCCTTCCGCCACCATCTGCGAAAGCTGTTCGGCATTGCGCACCAGCTGCGGCAGATCCTCCGCCAGCTTGCCCAGCGCACTCACCCCTTCGGCGGCGCGCGCCAGGCGGGCTTCCGGCCCCAGATTGTCCGACACCCAACGCTCCGCCACCGGCCGGGCCGCTTCCCAGATGTCGAAATCCGGATCCAGATTCCGCGCCACACCTTCAACCACCACCATGGTCTTCTGCAAAAGAACCAGCTGCGGCTGGGCCTGCATGTCGAACCGCCGCGTGGTCTCGAATAGCTGTCCGAGCAGCCGCGCGATCGATACTTCCCGCGCGCCTTTGCCAAAGATCGGCTCGCCGATGGCGCGCAAAGCCTGGGCGAAGGTCTCCACGGGATGATGCGGCGGCACAAAGGCATAATCGTAATGAAGCTGCGCCACCCGGCGATAATCGCGGGCGAGGAATCCCGCCAGGGTGCCCGCCATGAAGCGGCGCATGCCGATGTCCAACCGCCCCATGATGCCGAAATCCACCGCCACCAGGCGGTTCTGCCGGTCCAGGAACAGATTTCCCGGATGCATGTCGGCATGGAAAAATCCATCGCGCAGCGCCTGGGTGAGAAAACTGCGCACCAGGGTGAGCGCGATCTTTTTCGGATCATATCCGGCCGCTACCAGGGCGGCGGGATCGCGGATCGGCGTGCCGTCGATCCACTCGCTGGTCAGCACTCGACCGGATGTGCGGGCCCAATCCACATGGGGCACCCGGAATTCGGCATCGCCGCGCGTGCGGTCATAAAGTTCGGACGCGGCCGCCGCTTCCATCCTGAGATCCAGCTCCAGCGCCACCGATGCCGAAAGGGTTTCGACCAGCGCGATAAACCGCAGCCGCCGCGCTTCCGCGGAAAAGCGTTCCGCGATCCGGGCGAACAAAGCCAATGCCTCCAGGTCCCGGCGGAACAAGGCCTCGATACCGGGACGCAGCACCTTCACGGCGGCTTCGGCGCCTTCGGATGTGGTGGCGCGATGAACCTGCGCGATGGAGGCGGCGGCGACGGGCGCACCGAATGCGGAAAACAAGTCCTCCACCGGGCGGCCCAGGCTGTCGGCGATCGCGGCCCGCGCCTCGATATCGGGAAAAGGCGGCAACCGGTCCTGCAAATGCTCCAGCGCATGGGCGACATCCTCGCCCACAATGTCGGGACGCGTCGCCAGCATCTGGCCCAGCTTGATATAGGCGGGTCCCAATCGTTCCAGCGCATGCGCCAGGCGCAGGCCGGGCGGCCCGTTTTCGCGCACCCGCCCGATGCCCAGCACCATCCGCGCCGCGCGCGCGCCGAAGGGCAGCCGGGCCCGGTATTCGCCGGGCAGAAGCGCGTCATACCGTGCAAGCAGCCTTGCGGATTGCCAGAGGCGCAGCAGGCTGGAGAAATCGCTCATCAGATGCGCCAGGCCGAATGCATGGCGGCGATGCCGCCGGAAAGAATGCGGACCTTGACCTGATCCAGCCCAGCCTCGCCGATCATGCGGGCAAACAGGTCCGGCGGCGGAAAGCGGCGGATGCTTTCGGCCAGATAGCGATAGGACTCCGCATCTTGCGCCACCATCTGGCCCATCTTCGGCAGAAGCTTGAAGGAATAGGCGTCATACAGCTTGTCCAGGCCCGGGACATTCACTTTCGAAAATTCCAGGCAGAGAAAACGGCCGCCGGGCTTCAGGACCCGTCGCGCCTCGCGGAGCGCGGCGTCGATATGGGTGAAATTGCGAATGCCGAAGGCGATGGTGAAGGCGTCGAACTGCGCGTCGGGGAAAGGCAATCTCTCCCCATCGCCGCAGACCCATTCGATGTCCCCCTCGCCCTTGGCGTCGGCCCGGCGCCTGCCCTCGCCCAGCATGGCGGCGTTGATGTCGCAGACCGTGATGGCGGCATCGCCGCCCCGTGCCCGCGCCATCTCGGCAATCCGGAAGGCGATGTCGCCGGTGCCGCCCGCCACGTCCAGCACCCGCCAGCCCGGACGGGGATTGAGCCATTCCACCATGGCATCCTTCCAGATGCGGTGGATGCCGCCGGACATCACATCGTTCATCAGGTCGTAGCGCGCGGCGACCGAGGAGAAGACCTCGCCCACAAGCGCTTCCTTTTCGGCCTCCGGCACGTCGCGGAAACCGAAGCTGGCGGTTTTGCTGTCGTTCATGCGCCGCACCATAGCGCGGCCAAGGCAGGATGGGCTAGATAAACCCATGCCCGAACTGCCCGAAGTCGAAACCGTGCGCCTTGGCCTTCTGCCCGCGCTGGAAGGCCGCACCATCACCAAGGCGCATGTCCGGCGCAAGGATCTGCGCCGCCCCTTCCCGCCCCGCTTCGCCGAGCGGCTGAACGGGCGCGTGGCCGAGAAACTCACCCGCCGTGCCAAATACATTCTGGTGGCGCTCGACAGCGGCGAGACCCTGGTGATCCATCTGGGCATGTCGGGACGCATGAGCGTCTATGCGCAGGGCCGCGAGCGGCGCCTTGGCGATTACGTCTACAGCCCGCCGCCGGACGGAGCCGGCCATGGCAAGCATGATCATGTGGTGCTGGAAACCGACGCGCCCGCGCGCATCGTGTTCAATGATCATCGCCGCTTCGGGCTGATGACATTGCTCCCCACCGATGGGCTGAA
This sequence comes from Pseudomonadota bacterium, assembly GCA_018242085.1. Taxonomy (GTDB): domain Bacteria; phylum Pseudomonadota; class Alphaproteobacteria; order Micropepsales; family Micropepsaceae; genus Rhizomicrobium. The sequence continues at coordinate 2,277 of JAFECO010000157.1, read as the reverse complement.
TGAAGATGCGCTGTTCAGGGATATCGGCATCGAGCCTTTGTCCGGCGGCTTCGACGCGAAATATCTGACCGCCGCGCTGGCGGGCAAGAAAACCTCCATCAAGGCGGCGCTGCTGGATCAGCGGGTGGTGGCGGGGCTGGGCAATATCTATGTCTGCGAGGCGCTGTTCCTGGCCCATATTTCGCCCAAGAAGCTGGCGGGCGCCGTTCGGAAGGATCAGGTCGCGGAGCTGGTGCGGGCGATCCGCAAGGTCCTGAAAAGCGCCATTGCCGCGGGCGGGTCCACCTTGCGCGACCATGCCCAGGCCACGGGCGATCCCGGCAATTTCCAGCACCATTTTCTGGTCTATGGCCGGGAGGGCAAGCCCTGCAAAGGCCCGGCCTCAAGCGGCGAAGCGATAGGCCATAAAAAAGGGTGCGGCGGCACGGTCAAGCGGATCGTCCAGGCCGGCCGCTCGACCTTTTACTGCCCGGTCTGCCAGAAATAGCAGCTGCCAAAGGCTTTATTGACCCCAAAGCGGGGCCGGGCTATATGCCCGCCTCTTTTCCAAGCCAGGAATGCCCATGCCCAATATCGCCTCGTCCCGCAAGCGCGTCCGCACCACCGCCAAGCGCACCGCGATCAACACCTCGCGCAAGACCCGCGTCCGCGGCTTCATCCGCAAGGTGGAAGAGGCCATTTCCAAGGGCGATAAGGCTGCCGCCTTGGCCGCCTTGAAGGCTGCTGAGCCCGAAATCATGCGGGGCGTTTCCAAGGGCGTGCTCCACAAGAACACCGGCTCGCGCAAGGTTTCGCGCCTGACCAAGCGGGTCGCAAAACTGCAAAAATAACCGAAGCCGCTGGAATCGCTTCGGAATCTCCAGACAAAGCCAAGTGTAGGAAAAGCCCGATCCCCAAAATCGGGCTTTTTTTATTGTCAGTATGCTGACAGTCATTCCGCCATAACATTTCTGCGGCGCAACAGCCGCGGGGCCAAAGCTAACCCACTGATTCGATGAGATTTGGTTGAACGGCGGTATTTTCCGTATACTGCACAATTAGTTAGCGGGATTTGCAAAAGTGAAAAAATTTCTCGAATCAGCCCTCGTTCCAGTTTTATTCCTCTTGTGCCTGCGCCTGACTTGATCGTATCTTCCTTAACCGTCGGGGCGGAAACCAAGATATGTCGAAGAACAGATACAGTAAAATTGAAGTATTCGACAAAATGTCTGGCATTTCCGGCAGTAGTACGAAGAAAATACCGGCCTGATTTCTTGAAATTGTGAACCTTTTATGCTGGGAGACCTTCCCGGCAATGCTCGAATTTTCCCAAGGCCGTGCCGATGTCTTCTTCCCCTTCTCACGAATATGCCGGCGATCTGGAATTGGCTGAGGCCTGGGCATTGCTGTCGCAAGATCCCAAAGCCCAGCTGGTCGATGTGCGCACCATCGCCGAATGGAACTTTGTCGGCCTGCCCGACCTTTCGGAGCTTCAACGCCGGGCCCATTGCATCGAATGGCAGCGCTATCCGGCGATGCAGCCCAATTCGAATTTCGTCGCCGACACGACCGAGGCGCTCCAGGCCGCCGGGGCCGATCCGAAAACGCCCATCCTCTTTCTCTGCCGTTCCGGCGCGCGCTCCCGCGCAGCCGCCATGGCGATGACACGTGCGGGTTTCGAAAAGGCTTTCAATATCGCCGGAGGGTTCGAAGGCGATCTCAACGGCGAAGGGCATCGCGGCCATACCAATGGATGGAAGGCGGCGGGCCTTCCCTGGCGGCAAACATGAGGGGGACAATTCATGCGACGAGGTAGAGCGGGGCAGTAAGCGTCTGACGTAGCAGAGATAAGAGAGAGCTTTCGAAAGCTCGCCGGACACGCGGTTCACGCGTGCTGAAACAGATGGGTTTTGAATTATGGGACATTTGACGGGCAAACCGATGCGGCCGGACTGGCCGAACGCGTGGGCGGCAGTGCGCGAGCGCATGCGCCGCGAATTGGGGGATGCGGTATTCGAGGCTTGGATCGGGCCTTTGAGCCTGGAATCCGCCGACCATGACGAATTGAAGATCGGCGCTGCAAAGCCCTTTGTCCGCAACTGGGTGGCCAACCACTATATCGCCCGCATCGAGCGGGCCTTCCGCGCCGAAGGGGCCGAGCCTGCTTCGATTTCCATCGTGATTTCGGCCGCCCCGTCCCCGGTGATCGGCGGCGGGGTGATGCGCGAAGTCCCGTCCTCGGCCAGCATCAGCTACCTGCCGGCCCCCGCGCGGGGCGCGGAGATCGCCGAAGACAAC
>JAFECO010000156.1 GCA_018242085.1 Pseudomonadota bacterium | reverse complement strand
AGGGCGCGGCGGGTCAAAGGATCGACCCCTTCATGGGCGCAAGGCGCGCCATCTTCCATCAGCACATAGTCGCCGCCCTGCGCCATCATGCTGGTGACCAGATGATCGATGAAGCGCGCATCCAGGAACGGGGCGTCGGACGATACCCGCACGATGATGTCGGCATCCAACTGTTCCGCCGCCATGGCGAAGCGGGCCAGCACATCGTCTTCGGGCCCGCGTATCACCGCGACGCCATGCGCGGCGCCGAATTCCACAATCGCTTCGTCCAGCGGATTGACGGTGGTGGCGATGGCGATTTCCTCGATCAGCCGCGACGCTTTGAGGCGATGAACGATGTGCCAGAGCAAGGGCTTTCCCGCGACCGGGCGCAGCACCTTGCCCGGCAACCGGGTCGAGCCCATGCGGGCCTGGATAACAGCGACGATGCGTGGGTATTTCCTAGCGATCATCTTTTGAAGCCCTCACAGGCCCGTCGCCCCCGTGCGTGCGCAGCACGCTGACGGTGGGGCGAGGTTCGCGGCCAAGCGAACCGAGCGCCGTAGCAGCGCTTGCGATGCGAAGGCCAGAGGGGGAAGAAAAAGTCACGCGGCCTCGCCCTTGTAGGCCAGCCGCACATGTTTCAGCGGCCGCATCCCGTCACCGGGATCGGCCCGCCATTCGCGGTCGGAAATCTCGGATGGCTGCGGGCCTTTGAAACCGGCACCATCGGCGGCAAGGCTTTCGCGGATGCGCGCGATCACCGGCGCGATTTCGTGCGGCAGCCAGCAATGGCCGGCGGCATATTCCGCGCCCTTTCCGTCGAGATCGAGATGGAATTCCACCACCCGCGCATCCCAATGATGCACGGCACGTTCGATCACGGCGGGGCGGCGTGTGTGATCCGACCAGCCGACCGGCAATCCCGTCGCCGCGCGGATGGTTTCGATGGCGGAGAGATTGGCTTCGGAAGCAGGCGTGGGATAGGCCGAGACGCAATGCAGCAGGGTCACATCGCGCGCGCCCGCATCGCGCAGGCACCGCGCCGCCGCCTGGATTTCATCCAGGGTCGCCATGCCCGTGGACAGCACCACCGGCTTGCCGGTGTGCGCACAGGCCTTCAGCAGATCATCGACCAGAAGCTCATAGGACGCGACTTTGTAGAAATCGACGAACGGCGCCAGTTCGGCCACCGCTTCCAGATAGAAGGGCGTGCAGGAAAACCGGATGTTCCGTGCGCGGCAATGGCCGGCCAGCGGTTCCAGGTGCGAAAGCGGCAACTCCCATTCGGCGCGGGCGCGATGTTTGGGGCTTTTCGCCAGGATTTCCGGCGCGAACATGCGATCGATCTTGAAGAGCTGGAACTTGACCGCGCCGCAGCCCGCATCCGCCGCCGCATCCACGAACGCCTTGGCGCGGGAAAGATCGCGGCCATGATTGCTGGATGCTTCGGCGATGAAGAGGGGGGCGGCAAGCTCTCTTTCCATTTAACCATTTCTAAAGAGCGTATGGCTAAAAAGCGGTTAACAACCGATGCGAGGCCACGCAGCGCATGAGTCATGCCGCCGCAAACAATTTGCTCCAGGACGGCCCGCACAAGGGCCGCCGTGTCGCGGCCCGGTCCGGGCACGACATCATCGAATGTGAAATTTGCGGCTTCAAACACGCCTTGCCGCTGCCGCGCGCCGAAGAGATGGAGCGCGCCTATCGCGAAGACTATTACGCCAGCGAAAAGCCCACCTTCCTGGCACGAGCCGGGGAAGACCAGGACTGGGCCTTGCTGGCACAGACCGACCGGCTGGAGATTTTTGAGTCGCTGCTGCCGCCCGACCGCCGCCGCTTGCTGGATATCGGCTGCGGGCCCGGTTTTTTTCTGGAAACCGCGATGCGGCGCGGCTGGCTGGCGCATGGCATCGAACCGTCGCGCCAGGCTGCCGCCCATGCGCGCGGACTGGGTGCCGAGGTCACCGAAGGTTTCTTCAATGCGGAGAGCGCCCCGTCGCTGGGCCGCTTCGATGTCATCCACCTCAACAACGTGCTGGAACATATCCCCGATCCCGCGCATCTGATCCGCCTGGCGCATGGCTTGGCGGAGCCGGGCGGCATCATTTGCGTCAATGTTCCCAACGATTTTTCGCCCTTGCAGATCGCGGGCATGACGGCGGCAGGGACCAGTGACTGGTGGGTGGCGCCGCCCCATCACCTCAATTATTTCGACTTCGAGTCGCTTTCCAATCTGCTGAAGAAATCAGGCTTCACGCCCACCGCCCGCACCACCAGCTTCCCCATGGAAGCATTCCTGATGATGGGCGAGAATTATGTGGGCGATGATGTGCTCGGCCGTGCCTGCCACAACCGGCGCAAGAAATTCGATCTCGCCTTCGAGGCCGCCGGCCTGAAGGAAACGCGCCGCGCCTTTTACCGCGCCCTGGCCGAAGCGGGGCTTGGGCGTGAAGCGGTGGTGATCGCGGTCAAGGCATGAGCGCAGCGCCGTTCTTCATCGTCTCGTCGGGACGTTCGGGCACCGCCATGCTGCACAAGGCCCTGTCCGCCGTGTCGGGCGTGGAAATGCATCACGAATATATGGTGCAGATCACCCAGCCTTTGGCGGTCCGGCGCTATCTGGGCCTGATCGATGCGGAGGAAACCCGGCGCCTGATCGGGGAAACCTATGGCGGCGCGATCCGCTATAGCGGCGCGGCGCATTGGGGCGATTCCTCCAACAAACTCTCCTGGCTGATTCCGGATCTGGCCGCCGTCTTTCCCAACGCGCGCTTCGTTCATCTGGTGCGCGACGGCCGCAAAGTGGCCAGCTCCTATTTTCACAAACTGGGCAACGAGTGTTACGACGATGCTTCGACGGCGGTTCTGCAGGCGCATTACGACGCGCATGAGCCCGCGCCGCCGCCGGAAAAGAAATATTGGTGGCCCCTGCCCCGCCATGGCAGCGCTGATGCCGGCCGCTTCCGCGCCTTCTCCCAGTTCGAGCGCATCTGCTGGCATTGGGCGGAGCTGAACCGCGTGGTGCTGGAGGAATTGTCCAGGCTTTCCGCCGAGCGAACACTGTTCGTCCGATTGGAAGACCTGCGCAGCACCCCGTCCGAAGTCCGTGGGCTCTATGAATTCCTGGGCCTGGCCTATTGCGACGAGGCCTATGGCGTGTTTGCCCGGCCGCACAATGTGAACCGGCCAGAAGACCGGCTGCTGGATGCCGTCCAGCGCCAGCAATTCGAGGCCATCGCCGGGGCGATGCAGGCCCGGCTGGGCTATGCCGGCACGCCCGAATATGTCGTGAATTATTAAGGCGTTGGTAACGACAAACCCCGGATCATGGTTACCGGATTCTTCACCGGACCTCAGTGCATGCACGCCGATCTTTGCGATTTCTGCGGCAGGGATTCCCTCAAATTCGTCTACCAGCCGGAAGGCTCCACCCGGGGCCTGAAGGTTTTCCTGTGCGGGCATTGCGGGCTGGTGCAAAGCACCCCGCGCATCGACCGGACAGAGAAGCGCCATGACGCGGCAGTCTCCGGCGGCGCCGACTGGGGCAATGTGCGCTATGGCAAAGGTTTCCGCACCCAAGTCGCGATGGATGCCCTGGCCCGCCATGCCGATCTGGGCGCAGACCTTTCGCTGCTGGATGTCGGGTCCAACCGGGGCCGCTTCACCGCCGCGTTCCTGGATGCCGCCCCCAACGCCCAGATCACGGCGGTCGAGCCGGACGAGCGCTATGCCGATTCCTGCGCCGGCTTGTCGCGCACGCGGTTGATCCAATCGCGCATCGAAGATGCCAAATTCGCCGATGCCAGCTTCGACATCGTTCATTCCTGCCACACCATCGAGCATCTGGCCGGGCCTTTCGCCAGCCTGAAAGATCATGCGCGGATGCTGAAGCCGGGCGGATTGCTGGTGCTGGACGCGCCCAATATCGCGCTGATCGGCGGCAACGACATTCTGGAAGAATGGTTCATCGACAAGCATCTCTACCATTTCTCCGATGTCACCTTGGGCCGGATGATCGAAGCGGCGGGCTTCACCATCATCGAACATCCCGACCCCAAGGACCGCATCAATCTTCTTTTCGTGGCCCGCAGGAACGGCACAACGGTTGCCGGGATCGAAGCCGATCCCGCTGAAGTGATGCGCGGCGCAAGCCTGATGACCTCTTATGTCACGACCCGCGCCGCCAATTGCGCCGCGCTGTCCGCCGCCGCGCAGGAATTGGAAAGCCTGAAGCCGCAGCGCGTGGCGCTGTGGGGGGCCGGACGGTTGTTCGATTCCCTGGTGCGGATGGGCGGCTTCGATCCGGCCGATCTGGCGCTTCTGATCGACGCCCATCTCATCCAGCACATGGACAGCCGCCACGGCGTGCGTCTCAGCCCGCCGCACGCGCTTTCCGGCGCCATGGTGGATGTGGTGGTGGTGATGTCGCGGGGTTTCGCCGACGAGATCGTGGCGGAGGCGCGGCGCCTCGCCCCCAAAGCCCGCATCATTCTCTATGCCGATCTTCTGGCGCGCGCGCGCCTTGCCAAGGCCGCCTGACCCATGAACCAGCAATTCCGAACCATATCGGTGGACGCCAAACCCTCGCCGGACATGCTGGCGGGGAAACTCGCCGAAGCGGCGCGCTTCATCCGCTGCCATTCGGTGGCTTCGATCTTCCATGCCGGTTCCGGCCATCCCGGCGGCGCGCTGTCGTCGGCCGACCTCTTTGCCTGTCTTTACGGGGCGGAGATGAATGTCTGGGCGAATGCGATTCACGAACCCAGCCGCGACCGCTTTGTTTTATCCAAAGGTCATGCTGCGCCCGCGCTCTATGCCACGGGCGCGCATTTCGGCTTCTGCGATCCCAAGGCATCGCTGGGCTTGCGCAAATTGAACAGCCCGTTCCAGGGCCATCCTCATGTGCTGGACCTGCCCTGGGTGGAAACCTCCACCGGCTCCTTGGGCCAAGGCATGTCGGTCGCGGTCGGCATGGCCATCGGCCTGCGCCTGCAGAAAATCCCCGCCCGCGTCTACACCATGCTGGGCGACGGGGAATTGCAGGAAGGCGAAGTGTGGGAAGCGGCGATGTCGGCGGCCCATCACAGGCTGGACAATCTTTGCGCCGTGATCGACTACAACAAGCTGCAAAGCGACAATTGCAACGACGCGATCATGCG
>JAFECO010000155.1 GCA_018242085.1 Pseudomonadota bacterium | reverse complement strand
TATGCGGGTTATGTGGGGCTCTCTGCCTCTTTCTCCTACGCCGCCGCCGCCCTGATCGTGGGCGAAGCGGGCTGGGCGCGCGCGGCGCGGCCCTTCATGTTGATCGCCTGGATCGCGCTCACTTGCGGCATCGCGCTGGGAAGCTGGTGGGCCTATTACGAACTGGGCTGGGGCGGTTTCTGGTTCTGGGATCCGGTGGAGAATGCCTCCCTGATGCCCTGGCTGATCGCCACCGCGCTGCTGCATTCGGCTCTCGCCACGGAAAGGAGCGGCGCCTTCCGCACCTGGACCTTGCTGCTGGCGATCGGCGGATTTTCCTTGAGCCTGATCGGCACCTTCCTGGTGCGCTCGGGCGTGCTTTCGTCGGTGCACGCCTTTGCCTCCGATCCCACCCGCGGCTTTTTCATTATGGTGCTGATCTTCTGCGCCATCGGCGGCGCGCTGGGCCTGTTCGCCTGGCGCGCGCATACGCTTCAGGGCGGCGCGACTTTCGAGACGGTGAGCCGCGAAAGCGTGCTCCTGCTGAACAATGTCTTTCTGGTGGGCGCCTGCGCCGCGGTCTTTGTCGGCACGCTCTATCCCTTGGGACTGGATGCGATGACGGGGCAGAAGATTTCCGTCGGCCCGCCTTATTATGCGCTGACCTTCGCGCCGATCTTTTTTGCCCTGCTGCTTTTGGTGCCGTTCGGGCCGCAGCTGGGATGGCGACGCGGCGATGCCAAAGCCGCATTCCGCGCGCTGGTGCCCGCACTGGGGCTGGGCGGGATCGCGGCCTTGGCAGTGTTGGCGATGGTGAGCCCGCGTACGCTCACCGGCATATTGGCTTTCGCGGTGGCGGGCTGGCTGATCGGCGCATCCATTCTCGACTTCCTCAAGCGCAAGGGCGCGCGCGCCAGCGCCTTCGCCGCCGCGTTGGCGCATGCCGGATTGGGCGTCACCTTGATGGGCGTCGCGGGCACCACTTTGTGGCGCAGCGAAGCTCTGGATGTGGTGGGACCGGGCGAGACCATGACGGTGGGGCCTTACACATTGCGCTTCGATGGAGTTGCGCAGGTGCGCGGGCCGAATTTCCAGGCGACCCAGGCGCAGCTGGCCTTGATGGATGGCGGACGGGTGGTGACGGTGCTGCGTCCGGAAAAGCGGGTTTATCCCGCCGAAGGCCAGGAAGTGGCTGATACCGCCATTCGCACCACGGGCGTGCGCGACTTGTATCTCGCCTTGGGCGATGATCGCGGCAATGGCCGCTGGACGGTGCGCGCCTATGTCAGCCCGCTGGCGCCTTTCATCTGGCTGGGCGCTCTGGTGATGGCGGCGGGCGGGTTCCTCAGCCTGTGGGGACGGCTGCGCGTGAAGCTGGCCGCGCCGTCGCCCGCCACCCAGCCCGCCGAATGAGCCGGGTTCTATTTTTCCTGTTGCTGCTGACGGCATCGGCGCCGACCTTCGCGGCGCCGGTGGCCGATACATTCGCGGACCGCGCCACCGAGACCCGCGCGCGCGCGCTGCAACGGCAATTGCGCTGCCTGGTCTGCCAGGGCGAAAGCATCGACGAGTCCGGCGCCACCCTGGCCGCCGATCTTCGGCATCTGGTGCGCCAGCAGATCGCGGACGGAAAAAGCGACCAGCAGATCAAGGATTATCTGGTCGCCCGCTATGGCGCGTTCATCCTGATGCAGCCGCCGCTCCAGCCCGATACCTATTTTTTGTGGATCGCGCCTTTTGTGATTCTGATCGGCGCGGGAGGAATCGCCTTTTGGGCGATCCGGCGCGCCCGGCCGACCGAGCCGCTGTAAATTCTATCTATTTTGTAATATACTCGTTAGAAACGAGCAAGAATTCCGGCGCATAGTCCGCTCATGGGGTCATCCGGGGGCGGACGGCGCCAGTTCCAAGGAGCGTATGATGCAGACCGAAAACCCCAGCAAATCCACCAATTCCGCACTTCGCCGGACTCGCGCACGCCTCCTGGCGATGGGCAGCGCCGCCGCGATCCTGGTCGTCGGGCTGGGCGCCTTTGCACTGATCCCCCAGACCCATCCCACCCGGATCGCCGATACCGCGAGGCCGATGCAGCTGGCGGCGAACGACACCCGCGCCACGCCCCGGATGCTGGAGAATTCCTCCCCCTTCAGCTTCGCCGATCTGGTCGAGCGCGTCAGCCCCGCCGTCGTGACCATCACCTCCGAGACCATGACGACGGAGAATGACAGCGACGATGCGCAGGAAAATATCCCCGCGCCGTTCCGCGATCTCTTCAACCAGTTCAACAAAAACCAGCCGCAGCGGCCGCACAAGGCGATCAGCGCCGGCTCCGGCTTCATCATCGACAAGACGGGCTTAATCGTCACCAACAACCATGTGGTGGATAACGGCAAGAAGATCACCGTCAAGCTTCCGGACGGCCGCAGCTTCGAAGCCAAGCTGATCGGCACCGACCCGGCCACCGACATTGCGTTGATCAAGATCAAATCCGACAAGCCGCTTCCCACCGTGGAATTCGGCGACGACCGCCAGCTGCGCGTGGGCGATTGGGTCGTGGCGGTGGGCAATCCCTTCGGCCTGTCCAATTCGGTGACCGCGGGCATCGTCTCCTCGATCGGCCGCGATATCGGCGCGGGCAATTATAACGACTTCATTCAGATCGACGCGCCCATCAACCGGGGCAATTCCGGCGGCCCGACCTTCGATCTGCGCGGCCAGGTCATCGGCATGAATTCGATGATCTTCTCGCCGTCGGGCGGCAGCGTGGGCATCGGCTTCGCCATTCCGGCCTCAACCATTCACGACGTGGTGGGCCAGCTCCAGGCGCATGGCAAAGTCTCTCGCGGATGGCTGGGCGTCAGCATCCAGAGCGTGACGCCGGAAATCGCATCCTCGCTGGGCATCAAGGACACCAAAGGCGCGCTGGTCGCCGATGTGGTGCCGAACGGGCCGGCGGCCAAGGCCGGCTTCGAGCAGGGCGATATCGTCACCGCGATCAACGGCCAGGCGGTCGACGACAATCGCGATCTGACCCGCAAAGTGGCGCTGGTGGCATCCGGCCAGACCGCGAATTTCTCGGTCATCCGCCAGGGCAAGCCGCAGAATATCAAGGTCGAGATCGGCACCCGCCCGGACGACAAGGTGGCGGCCAATATGCCGAATTCGCCTTCGGGCCCGACCGCCACCGGCAACGCCATGGGCCTTGGCCTGGCGGCGCTGACGCCGGACGCGCGCAAGACCTTCAATCTGGCGGAAGGCACCACGGGCGTTCTGATCACCAAGGTCGATCCCAACAGCGATGCCGCCGAGAAGGGCTTGCAGCCCGGCGATGTGGTTCAAAGGGTCGGCGGCCGCCCAGTCCACACCCCGGCCGATGTGCAGTCCGGCGTGAGCGAAGCGCAGAAAGGCGGCCGCAAGAGCGTGCTGCTCCTGGTCGCGTCCAGTCAGGGCGGATCGCGCTTCGTCGCCGTGGATGTCGGCGCGTGAGTTTGAGTTGAGGTGATTATCGGGCGGGGGGCGAACGCCCTTCCGCCCGGCCCCCCGCGCCGGTGGCGGCAGTCCCCCCACCCACGCCGCCGGCGCGGACCCCATTGGCGCAAAGGAGTCTCACCGCATGCGAATTCTTGTCGTCGAGGACGATCTGGAAGCCCAGCGTTACCTGGTCCAGGGGCTGAAGGAATCCGGTCATGTGGTGGACGATGCCGCCGACGGCGATGTCGGCCTGTCGCTGGCGCTGTCGCGCCCTTACGATGTGGCGATCATCGACCGCATGCTGCCCAAGATGGACGGCCTGGGCGTGGTCGCCGAGATGCGCGAGCATGGCAACGCCACGCCGGTTCTGTTCCTCTCGGCCTTGTCGGAAGTGGACGACCGGGTCAAAGGCCTCAAAGCGGGCGGCGACGATTATCTCACCAAGCCTTATGCCTTTGTGGAATTGCTGGCGCGGATCGACGCCCTGATGCGCCGCCGCTCGCCGGTGACGGTCAAAACAAGGCTGACGGTGGGCGATCTGGACCTGGATCTTCTCACCCGTGCCGCCAAGCGGGCCGAACAGTCCATCGACCTGCAGCCCCGCGAATTCCGCCTGCTGGAGTATCTCATGCGCCATGCCGGCCAGGTGGTCACCCGCACCATGCTCTTGGAAAGCGTGTGGGAGTATCATTTCGACCCCCAGACCAATGTGATCGATGTGCATATCTCGCGGCTGCGCGCCAAGATCGACAAGGGCTTCGATACGCCCCTGCTGCACACGATCCGCGGCGCGGGCTATATGATACGGGCCAGATAGGAGCAAGAAGGGGAGGCCATGCGCGCCGTATTACGCCTCCTTCGTACCCAGGCTTTTCGCATCGTACTTGCTTATGTGCTGCTGTTCGCCGTTTCGGTGAGCGCGCTTCTGTTCTTCACCTATTGGAACACGCGCCGCACCCTGGACGCGCAGACCGACCAGATCATCGAAGCCGAGATCACGGGCCTGTCCGAACAATATCAGCGGCAGGGCCTGCATGGGTTGGGCGAAAGCGTGATGGCCCGTTCGCTGCATGGCGGCCAGGCGATTTATCTTCTCACCGACAATTCGCATCGGGTGCTGGCGGGCAATCTGGATACCTGGCCCGAGATCACCGCCAATCCCGGCAATTTCGTGGAATTCGATTATGAGCGGCGGGTCAATGGCGTGCCGGAGACGCGGCGCGCGCGCGGGCGCCTGTTCCTGCTGCCGCAATCGGGAAATTTTTACCTGCTGGTGGCGCAAGATGTTCACGACCGCGATCTCACTCAGCGGATGTTCACCACCACCTTGCCCTGGACGGTGGCGCTGATCCTGGTGTTCGGTCTTCTGGGCGGGGCGCTGATGAGCCACAATATGCTGCGGCGGCTCGACGCCATCAATCGCGCCTCCAACGAGATCATGGCGGGCAATCTCACCCGGCGCGTGCCGGTGTCGGGCGCGGCCGACGAATTCGACGTGCTGGCGGAAAATCTCAACCGCATGCTGGACCGGATCGAGCGGCTCTTGAAGGGCCTGCGCGAAGTGACCGACAGCGTGGCGCATGACCTGCGCACGCCCTTGAACCGGCTTCGCCAGCGGCTGGAACAGTCCCAGGTGCGAATGTTGGCGGCCGGATCCGATACCGGCGAAATCGAACGCGCCATCGCCGACACCGATCAGTTGATCGCCACGTTCAA
>JAFECO010000154.1 GCA_018242085.1 Pseudomonadota bacterium | reverse complement strand
ATGGGCACATGCACCGCAACGATATAGGTGAGCGACTTGCGCAGATTGTCATGAATGCGCCGGCCCAGCCGGATGGCGGCGACGATGGACGCGAAATCGTCATGCAAAAGCACCAGCGCGCTCGCTTCCCGCGCCACATCGGTCCCCCGCCCGCCCATGGCGATGCCGATATCGGCGGCCTTGATCGCGGGCGCGTCATTGACGCCGTCGCCGGTCATGGCGACGACCTCGCCATTGGCCTTGAGCGCCTCCACCAGCCGCAATTTCTGCTGCGGCCTCACCCTGGCGAAGATCGACGCCGCGCGCAGCGCCGCCTTAAGCGCATCATCGCTCATCGCGGCAATGTCCGCGCCGGTGAGGATTTGGCCGGCGTCGAGCCCGGCCTCCTTGGCGATGGCGCGTGCCGTCGCCGGATAGTCGCCGGTGATCATGATCACCCGCACGCCGGCGCTGCGGCACTCGCGGATCGCGGCGGGAACGGTGGCGCGAACCGGATCGGCAAAGCCGATCAGCCCCAGGAAATTGAGCGTCATTGCGGAGGGCGATATGTCCGTCGCTTCGCCAGGAAGCGGCGCGGCGGCGACAGCCAGCAGCCTCAATCCCTCGGCCGCGAAACGGTCGGCCTCGCGCGACAGATGCGCGCGCGCGGCGTGGGGGAGCGCCGAAAGTTCCGCAATGGCTTCCGGCGCGCCTTTTGCGTAGGCGACCAGCCCGCTTTCTTCGCTCCAGATCTGGATGACGGCAGGCCGGTCGTGCCGAATGCCGTGCGTTTCCAGCAAGCGTCCCGAAGATGCGATGCCCGCGCCGCGCGCCGCGGCGTGAATGGCGCGGTCCATGGGATCGGTGGGACGCACCGCGGATGCCAGCAGCGCCGCCCGCAAAATCTCTTCCATGCGCGCCTCCGCACGGACGTCCGGCCGCCAGACCATTCCGTCCGCGGCCATGAGCATCAAGCGCATGCGATTCTCGGTCAGGGTGCCCGTCTTGTCGGCACAGAGCACGGTGGCCGAGCCCAGCGTTTCGATGGCGGTGGCCCGGCGGGTGAGCACGCCCGCGCGCGAAATGCGCCGGGCGCCCATCGCCATGAACACCGCCAGCACCAGCGGAATCTCTTCCGGCAGGACCGACATGCCGATGGCGATGCCGCCCAGCGCCGCTTCGAGCCAGGAACCGCGGGTCATTCCCAGCAGAAGCACCACCAAAATTGCCACGCCAAGTCCCGCGGCAGCGAAATCGCGCACCAGCCAGCCCAGCTGCTTTTTGAGCCGCGGCTCGTCCAGGTTTATGGATTTGAGCGACTGGCCGATCTTGCCCATTTCGGACAAAAGCCCCGTGGCGGTGACCCGCGCCAGCCCCTGGCCTTGCGCGATCAAGGTGCCGGCAAAGAGAAAAGGCGTGTCCTCGCCGCCCGGGATGGCGGCGGTGGAATGCGCCACATCCGGCTTTTTGCGCACCGGCACGGATTCGCCGGTGAGCAGCGATTCGTCCGCCAGAAGGCCATCGCCGGAAAGCAAAATTGCGTCGGCGGGCACTCGATCGCCCTCCGAAAGAACCAGAATATCTCCCGGCACCAACGCGCGCCCGGCGATCCGCCGCTCTGCGCCGTCGCGCAGAACCAGGGCGCGCGGGCTGGCAAGCTGGCGCAGCGACTCCAGGACTTTCTCGCTGCGGCTTTCCTGCACGATCCCGATGGCGACGGAGAGCGTGGCGAACAGGGCAAGCACGCCCGCGTCCAAAGTCTCGCCCAACAGGATATAGAGAAGAGCGCCGCCGAGAAGCAGCGCGAACATGGGCTGCCCCGCCACGCCAAGCGCGATGCGAAAGACGCTGCGCCGTTCCGGATTGGGCAGCTCATTGGGCCCATACTGCTTCAGCCGGCGCGCCGCTTCGGCCTCACTCAGTCCCGCTTCGATTCCGGCCGTCTCCTGCATGCGCCACCCTAGCACGCGCGCCGTAAGGACGGCTTCCTTACCGGCTCAGCGCGCTTGCCGGCGCATGAAGGCGCTCACAACGCATCCAAAGGAAGCTTGAGGTAGCGCCGGCCATTGGCTTCCGGCTCCGGCAGGCGCCCTGCCCGGATGTTCACCTGGATGGACGGCAGGATCAGGCGCGGCATGGCCAGGGTCGCGTCGCGCGCCTGACGCATGGCGACAAAGCTTTCCTCCGTCACGCCGTCATGAACGTGAATATTGTGGGCCTTCTGATCCGCGATCGTCGTTTCCCAGCCGAACGCATTGCGGTTCGGCGCCTTATAGTCGTGACAAAGAAAGATGCGCGTTTCACCCGGCAATGCGAGAAGCCGGCGGATGGAGCCGAACAGCTTGCGCGCGCTGCCGCCGGGAAAATCCGTGCGCGCCGTGCCATAGTCGGGCATGAACAATGTATCGCCGACGAAAGCGGCGTCGCCGATGACATAGGCGATGTCGGCCGGCGTATGTCCCGGCACATGAAGGACGGCCACATCCATCATGCCGATCTTGAATGTCTCTCCGTCCCGGAACAGGTGGTCGAACTGGCTGCCGTCGCACACGAAATCCGCACCAAGATTGAACAGTTTGGCGAACACGTCCTGAACGGAGAGAATTTCCGCCCCGATGCAAATCCGCCCTCCGACCTTCTTTTTCAGATAGGGCGCGGCGGAGAGATGATCGGCATGCGCGTGCGTTTCCAATATCCATTCCACCTTCAGTCCATTTTCGCGGACAAAGGCGATTATCCTGTCGGCGGAGCGGGTCGCGATGCGCCCCGAGGCGGGATCGAAATCCAGCACACTGTCGATGATCGCGGCCGAACGGCTTGCCGGATCCTTGACCACATGGCTGGCGGTGAACGTGTCGGGATCGAAGAAGGTCGTCACCTCCGGCCTGGGGGACCGGCCGGCGCGCGCGGCTTCCACGATCAACGCGGCCAGGGCTAAGGCTCGGTCGGGCACGAATTTCTCGCCGCTATCGGTCGTTGGAAAGATAAGCCCGCAGCGCGCGGAACTGGTCCGGGTCCATGTGCCAGGCATGGCGATTCATGTCGGAGCTGACGCGCATCTGCAGCATGAACGCGCTGAGCTGTTCTTCCAGATAGTCGCCGCGCTGACCAGCCAGCCGGGGCGCGCCGGCACGCGCTTCTCCGGCCGGGCCATGGCAGCTTTGGCAGGCGGGAACATCGCCCACAATGCCTTGCCGGTAGATTTTCTCGCCCCTGGCGGCAAGCGGCATCTTCGGATCGGCCGGGGTGGCGGGCTGGGCCGCGAAGTAGCGCGCCAATGCGGATGCCGCGCGGTCCCCCAAACTCGAGGCGGTCTGCCACATATGCTCGGTGGCATGCGGCGTGCCGCTGCCGGGATCCAGAAAGCCGTTCAGGCGGCGGAACAAATAGCCGGCGTCCTGGCCATTCAGCCTGGGGGTCGCCGGGGTCGAGCGGCTCCCTCCCGGCCCATGGCATTCCTGGCATTTGGCGATCAATTGCGGATCGGGACCGGGTTCCGCTGCCCAGGCGGCGGCAGGCGCTCCGATCAGCAGGAATGCCAAAAAGAGAGATGTTCTCACGCTTGCCACCTCCTTGGACACGATTCAGAGTGACCGCTCGGGAGCCGGGCGTCTTGATCGGGATCAAAGCCCGGCCGAATTTTTGGAATTTGACTGTCGTCATGTCGCGCAACACCGGCTTCGAGATTGTGCTGAGCGCCGCGGTCATTCTGCTGGCGGCGGGATTTTTCGCGTTCATGCGCTGGCAGACCGGGTCGGGGAGTTTTTCCTCCTACCGGATCAACGCCGACATGGCGCACGCCGATCAACTGGGCGTGGGCACGGATGTCAGGCTCGCCGGTGTGGTGATCGGCAAGATAGCCCGTCTCACGCTGAAGCCGAAGACCTATCACGTCAATGTCGAAATGGATATTCGCAGCGACCTGCCCATCCCCAAGGATTCCCGGCTCGGCGTATCCGGCGGCACCATGAGCAGCCCCTACCTCTCCATCAGTCCGGGACATGACAAGGAGCATGTGCCGCCTGGCGGCACGCTCGCGAACCGTTGAGCCGGCGCCGCGCTCCCGCTGGGTTTTGATCCCTCTCAATGCGGCCGGTTCCGCAGGGGCAAAAATAGGCCCTGGGAGACTTGAAAATGACACAGGCCCGGCGGCGGATTGTGTTTTGGATCGTGGTTCTTTTCCTGGTCGCGGTCGGCATAATCCTGCAGGCGAGCGCAAGCGGCATACAAAGGCCAAAATCCGGCCAATCCGTTCCGCCCGACCTTCAAGAACGCAAATCCGATGAAGCAATTCTCCAAAGCTTCGTCTGCGTCCTTTCGGTGGTCGGCTTTCAGCTGACGAGCGCTGAAAGATCATGCGGCGCGGCGATCGACCTGCGGCCTGATGATCCGGTCGGCTACAAATATCGCGGGTTGACCTATCTGCTGCAGCATCGCTTCGAGCGGGCCGAATTGGATTTCCGCAGCGCCGTGAAGCTCGACCCCAAGGACCCCGAGACACAGGCCGGATATGCGCAGTCGCTCAGCGGTCAAGGCCGCTTCGATGAAGCGATACCAGGATTTTCGATCGCCCTGGCGATGTCGCCGCGTGACGTCCGCATTTTGAGCGCGCGCTGTTGGGCGCTGGCGGGACAAGGAAGAGACTTGGCCGGCGCGCTCAAGGATTGCGATCTGGCGCTTAAGATCAAGCCGCATCATTCGGTCGCGTTCGATAGCCGTGCCCTGGTTCATCTGCGCGCAGGACGATATGAGGCCGCGATTTCGGACTATTCTTCCTCTTTGAAATGGCAGCCCGGCAGGGCAACGGCCTTGTTTGGGCGCGGCCTTGCGGAGCTCCGGCTTGACCGCATGGCGGCGGCGCGAAAGGACCTGTTTTCGGCGCGCCAATACGACCCGGAGATTGACGACATCTACATCTTGGCAGGCGCTCTGGAACCCGGATGCCGCGACGGCCAGGGCGCGTGCAGCTTGCCGGGGGAGCTTCAAATCCCGCCACCGGCCGGCTCAAATTATCTTTCGGTTTCGTTGCGCAAGCCGTCCGCGGCCCGCCACTAACCGCGCCGCATCACGCCATAGGCTATTTCCAAACCGCGCCGGCTTGCGTGCGTCAGCTTTCGCCGGAAAGGCCCGATTTGATGCAACGCAAGGCGTCCGGAAGACCGGCGCGGCACAATAACAACAATTGGAGAAAGGCTCGTG
>JAFECO010000153.1 GCA_018242085.1 Pseudomonadota bacterium | reverse complement strand
GCCATCGCCAGGATCGCGCCCGCGCCGGCACAGACGCCGTCCACCGCGGCGATGATGGGCTGGGGGCAGGCGCGCATCGCCTTGACCAGATCGCCCGTCATCTGGGTGAAATTCAAAAGACCCTTAGTGTCCTTTTCCAGGAGCGGCCCGATGATCTCGAACACATCGCCGCCGGAACAGAAATTGCCGCCTTCGCCGCTCAGCACGAAGGCCTTGACGGTATCGTCGCCCGCCGCGGCGCGAAACAGCTGCACCAGCTCGGCATAAGAGTCGAAGGTGAGGGGGTTCTTTTTCTCCGGCCGCGCCAGAGTGACATGCGCCACCGCACCCGCAATGCGCAGCTTGAAATGCCGGGGCCGCCATTCGCGCAAGGCCGGGATCGTGGCGTTCACGGTTCCGGCGCTCCATTGATGGATTTGACCGAATCCTTGAGCTTGCCCAAGGATTGGATCAACCCGTCGATGTCCTTGGGCGACAGCTGGGCGAAGAATTCGGCGATCCAGCCTTCATGCGCGCAGGCGATGCGGTTGAAGCTGGCCTGGCCTTTGGCGGTGAGCTTGACGATCTGCACCCGCCGGTCGTTGGGCAGGGAGAAGCGCTTGATATAGCCGGCCTGCACCAGCCGTTCCACCAGGCCGGTGACATTGCCATTGGTCACCATCATGCGCCGCGACAGGTCGCCCAAGGTCATGCCCTTGGGCGCGCGTTCCAGCTGCGCCAGAAGATCGAAGCGCGGCAAGGTGATGTCGAATTGCTCGGCCAGGCGCTTGCGGATACTGGCCTCGACCAGATTCGTGCAGGTGAGAAGGCGCAGCCACAAGCGCAGCTCGTCCTTGTGCGCATGGGGGGATTCGCTGACCTTGGTCTCGGAATCCAGATGGGCAAGCTTCGAATTCATACTTCTCCCCCCGCTACCGTGACTGCGGAGCCGGTGATGGCTCCTGATTCACGCCGGGCGAGAAAGCATACCGCGTCCGCGACATCTTCGGGAGCGATCATGCGGCCCATGGGGTTGGTCTTGGTCAGTTCGGCGCGGGCCGCTTCCGGCGTCCGGCCCGTCTTCGCCACGATGGTCTGGATGCTGGCCTGCGCCATATCCGTGTCGGTGAAGCCGGGGCAGACCGCATTGACGGTGACGCCCGTGCTGGCGACTTCCATCGCCACGGCGCGGGTGAGGCCCAGAAGGCCATGCTTGGCCGCGGCATAAGCGCTGGTATAGGGATAACCCTTCAGCGCCGCAGTGGATGCGATGTTGACGATCCGCCCGAATTTCCGCGCCACCATGCCCGGCAGCAAGGCCCGCATCGCGACCGCCGGGCCCAGCAGATGGACATCCAGCATGCGCTGGAAATCGGCAGTGCCGGTTTTCAGAAACGGTGCGGAGAGGGCGGTTCCCGCATTGTTGACCAGAATGTCGATGGCTTCGGCGGCGGCAATTCCGGCCATCGTCCCTTCGAAGCTGTGGGCATCGGTCACATCGGCGACAATATAGGTGGCGGCGTCGCCGCGCGCCGTCGCTGCCTTCAGCACCGTTTCGGTGCGCCCCAGGATGATAACGCGCGCGCCCTGACGGGTCAGGGCCGCGGCGATCGCGGCGCCGATGCCCCGTCCGCCGCCCGTCACCAGGGCATTGAGACCTTTAACGTCCGTCATCTGTCCCGCTTTGGCGATCCGGTCTAACCTTGACTCCGTCCCGGAGATATTTCAAGCTTAAAGTAACTTCCCGATTGCGATCTTCCGAAAAGATGGGAGAGGCTGTGGATCTGTTGCGCACATGAAGATCTCCATTCTCGGCGGCGGCCCGGCCGGGCTTTACTTTGCCATCCTGATCAAGAAAGCCCACCCGGACTATGAGGTCGCGCTGTTCGAGCGCAACCGGCCCGACGATACATTCGGCTTCGGCGTGGTCTTTTCCGATCAGACCTTGGACATATTCCGGCGCTACGATCCGGTCAGTCACGCGGCGATCCTGGCGAATTTCGCCTATTGGGACGATATCGAAATCCATTTCAAGAATGAGACGGTCCGGGTGGGAGGCAACGGCTTTTGCGGCTGCTCGCGCCAGACCTTGCTCCGGCTGCTGCAGGAACGGGCGATGGGGCTGGGCGTCGCGCTTCATTTCGAACGGGAGATCGAGGATCTGGCGGCCTTCGCGGGCAGCGACCTGATTGTCGCCGCCGACGGCATCAACAGCCGGGTGCGGACCCAATATGCCGATCACTTCCAGCCCGTCACGGATCTCAGGCCCAACAAATTCGTCTGGCTGGGTTCGACCCGCCCCTTCGATGCCTTCACATTCTTCTTTCGCGAAACCGAGCATGGCATCTTCATCGCCCATTGCTATCAATATGAAGAGGGCCATTCGACCTGGGTGATCGAGACCGATCCCAAGACCTGGGCGCGAGCGGGCTTGGACAAGATGGACGAAGCGCAGTCCGCCCGTTTTCTGGAAACTGTCTTCGCCAAGGAGTTGGACGGGCATGGCCTGATCACCAACCGCTCCCTGTGGCGCAATTTTCCCATGATCCGCAACGCGCGCTGGGTGAAGGACAATATCGTTCTTCTGGGCGACGCCAAGGCCACGGCGCATTTTTCCATCGGCGCCGGCACCAAGCTGGCCATGGAAGATGCCATCGCGCTGTTCGAAGCGTTCGAAGCCCATGGCACGAATGTAAGGGCCGCGCTCTCCGGCTTCGAACGGGACCGGCGCGAGGATGTGGAAAAGACCCAGCATGCCGCCAATGTCTCGCTGGTCTGGTTCGAGCATCTGGCCCGCTTCTGGAACTACGATCCCATCAAATTCGCTTTCGGCCTGATGACGCGGTCCAAGTCCATCACCTATGACAATCTGGCGATGCGGGCGCCCCAGTTCGTGCACGCGGTGACGGAGAATTTCGCGCGCGAGCAGCAAGCGGCGGGCCTCTCCATTCGCGGTCCGGACGTGCCGCCCATGTTCCAGCCTTTCCGGCTCAGGGACATGGAACTGGACAACCGCGTGGTGCTGTCGCCCATGTGCATGTATTCGGCCGACGAAGGGATGCCGGACGATTGGCATCTGGTGCATCTGGGCGCGCGGGCCCTGGGCGGCGCGGGCCTGATCTTCACAGAAATGACCAATGTTTCGCCCGAAGCGCGGATCACCCATGGCTGCGCCGGGCTCTATACCGACGAACAGGAAGCGGCCTGGAAACGGGTGGTGGAATTCGTGCACAGCCATAGCCGGGCAAAGATCTGCATGCAGCTGGGTCATGCCGGGCGCAAGGGCGCGACCAAGCTGATCTGGGAGGGCATGGATGAACCGCTGGAGGGGGGCGGCTGGCCGCTGATCGCCGCCTCCGCAGTGCCTTATTACCCGCACAGCCAGATCCCCCGCGCGATGACGCGCGCCGACATGGACCAGGTGAAGGGCGATTTCGTCCGCGCCGCCCGCCGCACCGAGCGGGCCGGGTTCGACATGCTGGAACTGCATTGCGGTCATGGCTATCTGCTTGCCTCCTTCATTTCGCCGCTGACCAATCTTCGCACCGACGAATATGGCGGCAGCCTGGAGAACAGGCTTCGCTATCCGCTGGAAGTGTTCGCCGCCTTGCGCGACGCCTGGCCCATCGGCAAGCCGATCTCGGTGCGCATCTCCGCCACCGATTGGAAGGAAGGCGGGCTGACGGGCGAGGAATCCGTCGAAGTGGCGCGGCTATTTTCCCAAGCAGGATGCGACCTGATCGATGTGTCCACCGGCCAGACCGTGCATGATGCCGAGCCTGTGTTCGGCCGCATGTTCCAGACACCGTTCTCCGACAAGATCCGCAATGAAGCCGGCATCGCCACGATGGCGGTGGGCGCGATCACGTCTGCTGATCAGATCAACACCATCCTGGCGGCGGGCCGCGCCGATCTGGTGGCGATCGGGCGGGGGCATCTGGTCGATCCGTCGCTGACCTTGCGCGCCGCGGCCTGGTACGGGATCGACATGTCCGTGGCGCCTCAATATGCGCTGGGTTATCGCGCGCAGCTCTCGCTCGCCCGCCGCGAGCGCCAGGAGCTGGCGGATCTGCGCCAGCGCGCACGCCCCTTGGGCGGCCAGTTGGCGGATAAATAGAGCGCGCTTATTTCGGGCGAAGGGCGCTGCGCAGCAATTTTCCCGTCATGGTCTTGGGCAAGGCGTCGCGGAATTCGACGGCGCGGGGATATTTGTAGGGCGCCAGTGTCTGCTTGACATGATCCTGAAGGGCTTTGGCGAGATCGGGTCCCGGCGCGGCGCCTTGCTTCGGCACCACCACGGCCTTGACGATCTGCCCCCGTTCGGGGTCAGGCCAGCCGATCACGGCGCATTCCTCGACATCAGGATGCAGCAGCAGCGCCGCTTCCACTTCGGGGCCCGCGATATTGTAGCCGCCGGAGACGATCATGTCGTCGGCGCGGGCCACGAACCAGTAATAACCGTCGGCATCGCGGCGATAGACGTCGCCGGTCATGTTCCAGCCCTCGATCACGTAATCGCGCTGGCGCGGATCGCTGAGGTAACGGCATCCGGTGGGCCCGCGGACGCCCAGCCGCCCGGTGCCCGCGCCTTCCACGGCGCGCAAATTCTGGTCGAACAGCTGCGCGGTGTAGCCCGGCACCGGTTTTCCGGTAGAGCCGGGGCGTATCTCATCGCCGGCCGCGGAGATGAAAATATGGATCATTTCGGTGCCGCCGATCCCATCGGTCAGCCGGATGCCGGTGGCCGCATGCCAACTATCGGAAATGGTTTTGGACAAGACCTCGCCCGCGGAAACGCAGATCTTCATGCTGGAAAGATCGAATTCGCTTTTCCAGGCCGTGATCGCCCGATAGGCGGTCGGCGAAGTAAACACATGGGTGGCGCGATGCCCCTCGATCGCTTCGGCCAGGGCAGTGGGCGTGCCGCTTTTCGGCAGCGCGATGGCGGCGCGGAAATAGAGGGGAAACACCAAAAGGCCGCCCAGCCCGAAGGTAAAGGCGATGGAAGGGGTTCCGGTGAAGATCGCATCCGGACTTGCCAGCACCATATGCCGGGCAAAAGTTTCGCACATCGCCAGCACATCGCGGTGAAAATGCATGGTCGCCTTGGGCTGACCCGTGGTGCCGGACGTGAAGGCGATCAGGCAGACATCGTCCTGGCTGGTGGGGACGGCCGCGAAGCGGTCCGGCTTTCCCGCCATCGCGCGTTCCAGCTCGC
>JAFECO010000152.1 GCA_018242085.1 Pseudomonadota bacterium | reverse complement strand
CATCTTCCAGTTCGGATTGCCCGGTGCCGGGCGCTTCCATGTCGCGGGCGAGGGGGCTGGGGCCATCGGCGTCGATGTTGAACACGCCCACGATATGGCCTTTCGGCCAAAGCGGGTGTTCCGCGAAATATTCCGATCCCAATAGCCCTTGTTCCTCCAAGGTCCAGAAGGCGAAAGCGATGGAGCGCTGGGGTTGCTTGTCATGGGCGAATTTTTCCGCCAGCTCCAATGTCTGTGCCACGCCCGTGCCGTTATCGACGGCGCCGTTGAAAATCTTGTCGGGCCCGGACGCGGCATCGTTGCGGCCCAGATGATCCCAATGGCCCGAGAAGATCACCACATCGTCCGGATTCTGTGCGCCACGGATCATGCCCACCACATTGCGGGTCTTAAGGCCGGTGACGGTCGAATGGGCGCTCACGTCCAGACTTTCGCCTTTCATGGCCACGGCCTTGAATCCGGGCTTGTTGGCGGCGGCCTTGAGCGCCGCATAGTCGAGCCCGGAACGCGAAAATAAATTCTTGGCGGTATCCAGGGTCATCCAGCCCTGAATCGGCACCATGGACTTGTTCTTGTCGGCCGCGTCCAGCCACAATTTGGCGCCGGAGTTGGAGCTGCGCACCACCTGCCAGCCATACGCGGCGGGCTTCGTCTCATGCACGATAATGGCCGCGGCGGCGCCCTGGCGGGCGGCTTCTTCATATTTATAGGTCCAGCGGCCGTAATAGGTCATGGCGCTGCCCTTGAAGAATTTCGGATCGGGCTTGGCGTCTTCATTTCCCGGATCGTTGATCAGGATGACGACCGTCTTTCCCTTCACGTCGATGCCGGCATAGTCGTTCCACTTATATTCCGGCGCGACCACGCCATAGCCGACGAACACCAGATCGGAATTCTTCACCGCAACGTCGGGACCGGAAAATTGCGGTGTCCAATACACCACATCATCGGCGAATTTCGGGGTGAGCTTTCCTTTCGGCGTGGAAAAGGCGAACTGGGACTTGCCGCTTTCCACCGCGATCGAGACGGCGGGCACGGTCTGGAAATAGCTGCCTTTGTTGGCGGGCTGGATGCCCAGGCGCTTGAGTTCGTCGGCGATCCAGGCGGCCGCGGCTTCGCCTTTCACCGTGCCGGGGCCCCGGCCCTCGAATGCATCATCGGAAATCGCGCGCACGCGCGCCGAAATGTCCGCCGCCGATATCTCCGGCGAAGTCTGGGGATGGGCGGGATAGGACGCGCTTTGGGCCGCACCCGCGAGCAACAGGGCGGTCAACGAAAGGATGGTGGCTTTCACGATGGACCTCATTTCCGGCGGCAGCCCAGCATAGCAAAACACATCGCCCTATCCAGGGCCCCGTGCGGGTTCAATGCGGCTGGGCCATCAGTTCGGTCCAGCCGGTCCAGATGATCTGAAGGCCGATGCACAAAAGAATGAAGGCGGACAGGCGCACCACCACATTGGTGCCGCTGGGTCCCAGCTTGGAGACCGTGCCTTCGGCGAAGCGATAGCAAAGATAGACCGTCACCGAGATGGCGATGATGCCGGCGACCGCGGCCGAGCCGAGTTCCAGCAGTTGCGGCAGATGGGCGGAACTGGGCCGCTGGCTTCCCAGCGCGATCGCCGCGGAGATGGAGCCCGGACCGACGGTGAGCGGCATGGTGTAGGGATAGAATGTGTCGAGCGGCTTCGAAGGCGAACTGGCCGCGGCGGCGGCATCGCCATCGGCACTGGCCCCTGAATTCAGCAATTGCCAACCGAACGCGGCCACCACCAATCCGCCGCCGATCCGCACAACCGGCAAGCTGATGCCGAAGAATTCCAGCACATGCGATCCCACCAGCAGGGAGGCCAGGAGCAGGAAGAAGCTGTTGACCGCCACCCGCCCGGCAAGCGCGTTGCGCTCCTTTTCGGTGCGAAACCGGGTGAGGCCCAGAAAGAGCGGCGCGCAACCGACCGGATTGATGATGGGAAACAGGGTGGCAAAGCAGAGCAGGAACGTGTTGGCGAAACTGTTCATCGGGACCCCGTTCGTGCCTTTCGAGCCTAGCGCCATGGGGAAGGTCCGGCAAACAGGGTCTTGCCGCCGGATCGTAAAAATTGCGAACCGCCCATGCCTTGTTTAGGGTGTCGCCTGTTCCATCGCTCCCTGCTCGATTTTGGCCGAAAGGAAACTCCATGCCGCATCTTCTTCGCACCGCAATCGCCGGAATTGCCGTCGGCGTGCTGACCTTGGCTCCGGTCCAGGCCGCGACCGGCAATCTGATCGGGACCGGGGGTGCCGCGCGGGGCACCATCACGGTGACGGCCGCGCCCAAAGGCGTGATCCTCAGGGTCGAAGCCACGGGATTGTCGCCGGGCTGGCATGGCGTGCATTTCCATGAAAAAGGCGATTGCAGCGATCCGAAATTCACCAGCGCGGGCGCACATGTCCATTCCGCCACTCCTGTGACCCATGGCTTGTTGAACGCGGCGGCCAACGACGCGGGTGACCTGCCCAACATCCATGTCGGCGCGGATGGCACCGCCACGGTGGAGCTTTATTCGACCCTGGTTTCGCTCAGCGGTGGCGATGCCGGGCATCCTGCCTTGATGGATGCCGACGGCGCGGCGCTGGTGATCCATGCCAACCCCGACGATTACAGCACCCAGCCCATCGGTGGCGCCGGTGACCGCGTCGCCTGCGCGGTCATTCATTGAGCGATGTTTGATCTCAAGCCGATATCATCCGTCAGCGCCGATCAACTTTATGACGAGGTGGCGCAGCAATTGACGGGCTTGCTGGCCGGCGAGCGCGACCGGATCGCCAATGCCGCCAATATGTCGGCCTTGATCTTCACGTCGTTGCCCGATCTCAACTGGGCGGGGTTTTATTTCCTGCAAGGCGACACGCTGGTGCTGGGGCCGTTCCAGGGGCGGCCCGCCTGCGTGCGGATCGCGTTGGGAAAAGGCGTCTGCGGCACGGCGGCGGCGGAGCGCAAGACCCAGCGCGTGATGGACGTCAATGACTTTCCCGGCCATATCGCCTGCGATGCGGCCTCCCGGTCCGAGCTGGTGGTGCCGCTGATCCATCAGGGACGGGTGATCGGCGTGCTGGACCTGGACAGCCCGCTGCCGGGCCGCTTTACCCAAACCGACCAGGACGGGATCGAGCGCCTGGCCGGGATTTTCATGGCGGGCAGCAGCTTTGCATAAAACGCGCTTGGCTGGCCGGCTTCGGTCCGGGATCATCCGCCGAGGGCCGATTGCAACATCATAAAGCGGGACGGATTGTGTCGCAGAAAGTCATCGGATTGATCGGCGGCATGAGCTGGGAAAGCTCGTCCGAATATTATCGCATCATCAATCAGGCCGTGCGGGAGAAGCTGGGTGGATTGCGTTCGGCGCGCTGCCTGATGTGGTCGTTCGATTTCGGCGAGATCGAGGCCTTGCAGCATGCCGGCCGCTGGGACGATGCCACAGCGCTGATGATCGACGCGGCGCAGCGGCTGGAACGGGGCGGCGCCGATTTTTTCCTGATTTGCACCAACACCATGCACCGCATGGCCGATCAGGTGCAGGCCGCCGTCGGCATTCCCCTGCTGCATATCGCCGATCCAACGGCGGAACGCATCAAGGCGCGCGGCATCAAGAAAGTGGGCCTTTTGGGTACCGCTTTCACCATGGAGCAGGATTTCTACAAGGGCCGGCTCAAGGACAAGTTCGGCCTGGATGTGCTGGTGCCGGAGGCGGAAGACCGCGCCACCGTGCATCGCATCATATATGAAGAGCTGGTGCAGGGCCGGGTCGAGGCCCAGTCGCGCGAGGCCTATCGCAAGGTCATTGCCCGCCTGATCGAACGGGGGGCCGAAGCGGTGATCCTGGGTTGCACTGAGATCATGCTTCTGGTGAAGCCGGAGGACAGCCGCGTTCCTTTGTTCGACACCACCTTCATTCATGCCGAAGCGGCGGTCGAGCGCGCGCTTTCGTAACGCGGCGGTTCATCGATATTCCTGGGGTGTCCGTCGAAAACCCGGTCGCGGACGGTATTTCCGACAATATGTCGGTTGGCCCCATATTTTTGCCGCCTTGGCGGCGAATCCGCGCTATAGCGGGTCCGATTTCCCCAAGATGGCCATTGTGAACGCACCCTTTATTTTGCCGAAATCGACCGAAAGCTGGCAGCAAAAGCTGAGCCGATACCGCAAGCCGGAGATTTCACGCGCGGTATTTGAGCTCCTGGTCACGGCGGTGCCCTTCGCGCTTGCCTGGCTGGCGATGTTTTATGCGTTCCATAACGGCCACGCCTGGCTCTATGCCTTGCTTCTGTTGCCCGCTTCGTTGCTGCTGGTGCGCCTTTTCATGATCCAGCATGATTGCGGACATGGGGCTTTTCTTCCGGGCAAACGGAGCAACGACTGGACCGGCCGGCTGATCAGCATTCTCACGCTCGCGCCTTACGATCACTGGCGGCGTTGCCATGCCGCGCACCACGCGACCTCCGGGAATCTGAGCCGGCGCGGGGTGGGCGATATCGACACGCTGACGGTCGCGGAATATCGGGGGCGTTCGCGCTGGGGGCGGCTCTGGTATCGTCTCTACCGCAATCCCCTGGTGATGTTCGGCATCGGGCCGCTGTATTTCTTCGGTTTCAAGAGCCGGTTGCCGTTCGGGTTCATGCGCGACGGCTGGAAGCCCTGGGTCAGCACCATGGCGACAAATGTCGGCATCATCGCATTTGCCGCCATGGCCATCTCGATGATGGGATTCTGGACTTTCCTGTCGGTCCATCTTCCCATTGTCATCGTCGCTGCCACGATCGGGGTGTGGCTCTTTTACGTTCAGCATCAATTCGAGGAGACCTATTGGGCGTTCGATGGCGGCTGGAACATCCAGGAGGCGGCGTTGCAGGGCAGCTCCTATTACGATCTGCCCGGCGTCCTGCGCTGGTTCACCGCCAATATCGGTGTGC
The DNA here is from genome assembly GCA_018242085.1 of Pseudomonadota bacterium. GTDB lineage: Bacteria > Pseudomonadota > Alphaproteobacteria > Micropepsales > Micropepsaceae > Rhizomicrobium. Next base: position 260 of record JAFECO010000152.1, on the reverse strand, counting down.
ACCATGTCCATCATCTCTCAAGCCGCGTTCCTTATTACCGATTGCAGGATGTGATGCGGGATCATCCCGACCTGAAGAAACTCGGGCGCCTGACCCTGCTGGAGAGTCTGAAGTCGGTTCGCCTTGCGCTATGGGACGAAAAGACCAGGCGACTGGTCTCCTTCAAGGATGCGCGGCACAACTGACGACATGACGTTTCCGCAAGAAATGGCTTGCCTCGATCGCTGTGTTTTCCGATTGAAGGCCGTGCCGTAAGTCTT
>JAFECO010000151.1 GCA_018242085.1 Pseudomonadota bacterium | reverse complement strand
CGTACCAGCGAGCGCCAGGGACGGCTGATCGACGGCGACGAGAAGGCCTCGATGGAGAAAAAGAAGAAGGAAGGGTATTTCTGAGCATGAATACCCAGGCTTCCGATCTGAAGACTTTTCTCGCCGCGCAGGAAAGAAAATCGCTGCTGCGATTTCTCACTTGCGGCAGCGTCGATGACGGCAAGTCCACTCTGATCGGGCGGCTCCTCTATGACACCAAGCTTTTGTTCGAGGATACGCTGTCGGCGCTGGAAAAGGATTCCCGCAAATTCGGCACCGCGGGCGAGGATATCGATTTCGCGCTTCTGGTGGACGGGTTGGAGGCGGAACGGGAGCAGGGCATCACCATCGATGTGGCCTATCGTTTCTTTGCCACCGACCGGCGCAAATTCATCGTCGCCGACACGCCGGGCCATGAACAATATACCCGCAACATGGCAACCGGAGCGTCGAATTCCGATCTCGCCGTCATCCTGATCGATGCGCGCAAGGGCGTCTTGGTCCAGACCAGGCGGCATGCCTATATCGCCTCGCTTTTGGGCATCCGTCACATCGTGCTGGCGGTGAACAAGATCGATCTGGCGGATTATTCGCAAAACGTTTTCGACCGGATCGTGGCGGACTTCACCACTTTCGCGAAGAATTTGAATTTCACCAGCCAAGTCGCGATTCCGCTTTCCGCCCGGCATGGCGACAATGTGATCGCCAAGAGCGCCCGTATGGCCTGGTATGAAGGTCCGTCGCTGCTCGATCACCTGGAAACCGTGGACGTGGATACGGCGTTGGCGGACAAGCCGTTCCGGATGCCGGTTCAATGGGTGAACCGGCCCAATCTGGATTTTCGTGGCTTCGCCGGTACCGTGGCGGGCGGGCGGATCAAGCCGGGTGACGCCGTAGCTGTCGCCAAATCCGGCCGCACCTCCAAAGTGGCGCGCATCGTCACCCTGGACGGCGACAGGCCCGAAGCGGTCGCGGGCGATGCGGTCACCATCACCCTGGCGGATGAAGTCGACATCTCCCGCGGCGATGTCCTGTGCGGGCCGCAGAACCGGCCGGAATTGTCGGACCAGTTTGCGGCGCATCTGCTCTGGATGGCCGACGAAGAGTTGCTGCCGGGCCGCCAATATCTCCTCAAGCTTGCCACCGCCACCATCCCGGCCACGGTGTCCAGCCTGAAGCACAAAGTGGACATCAACACGCTGGGGCATCTTGCCGGCAAGACCCTGGCGCTGAACGAAGTGGGCTATTGCAATTTCGCATTGTCCCAGCCGCTGGCCTTTGACCCTTACCGCGACAATCGCGACATGGGCGGCTTTATCCTGATCGACCGGTCCAGCAACGCGACGGTGGGTGCGGGCATGATCGATTTCGGCCTTCGGCGCGCCACCAATGTCCATTGGCAGGCGCTGGACGTGAACAAGGCCGCGCGCGCCAAAATGAAGGGGCAGAAGCCCGCCATGCTGTGGTTCACCGGCCTGTCGGGTTCGGGAAAATCGACCATCGCCAATCTGGTGGAAAAGGCACTGGCCGCCGAGGGCCGTCACACCTACCTTCTCGACGGCGACAATGTCCGCCATGGCCTGAACCGGGATCTGGGCTTCACCGATGCCGACCGGGTGGAAAACATCCGCCGGGTGGGCGAGACGGCCAAGCTGTTCCTGGATGCGGGATTGATCGTGCTGGTGTCGTTCATTTCCCCATTCCGGTCCGAACGCCGCATGGCGCGCGAACTGGTTGGTGCCGGCGAGTTCATCGAGATTTTCGTGGATACGCCGCTGGAAGTCTGCATGGCGCGCGATCCCAAGGGCCTTTACGGCAAGGCCCGGTCCGGCGCGATCAAGAATTTCACCGGCATCGACTCGCCCTATGAAGCGCCGGAGCGGGCGGAACTGGTCATCCACACGGTCGATGCACCCGCGGATGCGCAGGCTGAAACCATTCTGCGCTATCTGCGCGACGGCGGGTATATCTGAGCGCCACTTAGGCGCCGTAACAGTCCCGGTACCAGTCGATGAATTTGGGTATCCCCACCGACATGGGGGTCTGCGGCGAGAACCCCAATTCGCGGCGGCTGGCGTCGATGTCGGCGTAAGTCGCCTCGACATCGCCGGGCTGCATCGGTTCGAGTTGGATGATCGCTTTTTTCTGCAGGGCCTGCTCGATCGCGGCGATGAAGTCGGTCAGCTTCTCGGACCGGTGGTTGCCGAGATTGTAGATCTTGTGCGGCGGCGTTCCGCTGGCCGGGCGGTCGAGCGCCCTGAGCACGCCATCCACAATGTCGTCGATATAGGTGAAATCGCGCCACATCTCGCCGCGATTGAAGACCTTGATGGGTTCGCCGGCGCTGATGGCGCGGGCGAACAGCATCGGCGCCATGTCGGGACGGCCCCAGGGGCCATAGACCGTGAAGAAACGCAGCCCCGTGGACGGGATCCCGTAAAGATGGGCGTAAGTGTGACCGATCAATTCGTCCGCGCGCTTGGTGGCGGCGTAGAGCGAGTTGGGCTGCTCGACCGGATCGCCCACGGAAAAGGGCATCTTGGTATTGGCGCCATAGACCGACGAGGAGCTGGCATAAACGAAATGCTTGAGGCCGGGCAGGGCACGCGCCGTCTCCAGCATCACCAGGTGCCCCATCACATTCGCCTGGACATAGGCGTAAGGATTGATCAGCGAATAGCGAACGCCCGGTTGCGCGGCCAGATGCACGATGCCGGTGATGCCGGGAATTTCCCGGGCCAGCGCCTGCATGGCGGCATGGTCGGAAATATCCAGCTTGCGGAAGCTGAAGGCCTTGTCCGTGGTCAGCTGCGCCAGTCGCGCTTCCTTGAGCGCGACGTCATAATAGTCATTGAGATTGTCCACCCCCAGCACCGCGTCTCCGCGCGCCAGCAAGGCCTTGGCCACGTGCGACCCGATAAAGCCGGCGGCGCCTGTGACCAGGATCATGCGGATCGGATCACGTGCCGGCGTCGGCCCGGCCGACGCTGACATAGCGGAATCCGGCCTGGGCCATCTGGGCGGGACGATAGATGTTGCGAAGGTCCACCATCAGCGGCTTCTTCAGCAAGGTCTTCACCTTGGCGAGATCCAGGGCCCGGAATTCGTTCCATTCGGTGAGGATAACCACGCCATCGGCGCCGTCCAGTGCCTGATAGGCGTTGTCGCAATAGTCCAAGGTCAGGTGCTTGGAGGCTTCCTTGCGGCCTTCGGGGTCATAGGCGCGGATGGTCGCGCCTGCCGCCTGCAGATGGGGCACGATCACCAGGCTGGGGGAATCGCGCATATCGTCGGTGTTGGGCTTGAAGGTGAGGCCCAGCACCGCCACGGTCTTGCCCTTGACGCCGCCAAACGCGGTCTCGATCTTCCTGGCCATTTCGACCTTGCGGGCGTCATTGACGGCCACGACCGCTTCGACGATCTGCGACGGCGCGCCCATGTCGCGGGCGGTCTTGACCAGCGCCAGCGTGTCCTTGGGAAAGCAGGAGCCGCCGAAACCGGGGCCGGCATGCAGGAACTTGCCGCCGATGCGCCCATCCAGGCCGATGCCGCGCGCGACATCCTGGACGTCGCCTCCCACTTTCTCGCACAGGGTCGCCATTTCGTTGATGAACGTGATCTTGGTGGCGAGAAAGGCGTTGGCCGCGTATTTGATCAGTTCGCTGGTCTCGCGGCTGGTGAACACGATCGGCGTTTCGCTGATATAAAGCGGGCGATAGACTTCCCGCATCACTTCACGGGCCTTGTCCGTATCGCAGCCCACCACCACGCGGTCGGGGCGGCGGAAATCCTCGATCGCCGAACCTTCGCGCAAGAATTCCGGATTGGAGGCCATGTCGAATTCGGCCTTGGCATTCGCCTTGCGGATAATCTCTTCGACCTTGCGGCTGGTGCCGACGGGAACGGTGGATTTGGTCACCACCACTGCATAATTGGTCAGGGAGGCGGCGATTTCTTCGGCGGCAGCGAACACGTAAGTGAGGTCGGCATGGCCGTCGCCGCGGCGGCTGGGGGTGCCCACGGCAATGAACACGGCGCTGGCGCCTTTCACGGCGGCGGCGATATCGGTTTCGAAGGACAGGCGGCCCGCCTTCACATTGGCGGCCACCACTTCGTCCAGGCCCGGCTCGAAGATGGGAATGCCGCCGGCCCGAAGGCTGGCGACTTTGCCGGCGTCCTTGTCCACACAGACGACCTCATGGCCGAACTCCGACAGGCATGCGCCCGAAACCAGCCCGACATAGCCTGTGCCAATCATCGCAATGCGCATGGAAACCCCTCGAAATTGGCGATCCTTCTGACGGGAAAACCGTTAATATTCAAGGTATAATGGCAAGAGCTGGCGACAAAAGCATGGGTAAGGTTAGTAAGGGCCCCCGATCGCGTGTCCGCGCTTTGACGGCTTCCACGCAACAGCGATAGCGCTCACTATTAAAGAGCCGCAGAGAATTTTGTGATGAGCCGATGACAGTTCCGGCCGGTCATGGATCGCCGCCGGCCGATCAAGCGGCATCCAAGACCCGCTGACAGTCCGTCCGTCCTCCGATCTCCATCCGAGAGCGAATTTACCGCCGGTTAAGAATTTGGCCGCTTGCGGGCCGTTATGCTCAAGACAGGGTTAACCATTCTTCGCGAGACTGCGCCTGATCAAACAGGAAGTCTTCATGAGCCCAACCGCTCTCGCCATTGCACCGGCGTCCGCAGCCCAGCCGGCCGGGGCGCTCGCCCCAAGGCTGCGGGATTTTTCCCAGCCATGGCTTGATCTCAACGACAAGTCGGTTCTGGTGACCGGCGGCACCGGGTCATTCGGCAAGCATTTTCTCAAGACGGTGATTGCGCAATATAAACCGCGCCGCCTGATCGTCTTCAGCCGCGACGAACTCAAGCAGTTCGAGATGGCGCAGGAATTTTCGACCGAGAAATATCCCTTCATCCGCTATTTCATCGGCGATGTGCGCGACAAGGATCGTCTCGATCTGGCGCTGCGCGACGTGGATTATGTGGTTCACGCCGCCGCGATGAAGCAGGTGACGACGGCCGAATACAACCCCTTCGAATGTATCCGCACCAATGTGTTCGGCGCCGAAAATGTGGTGAGTGCGTGCCTGCGCCGCGGCGTCAAGCGGGTGGTGGCGCTTTCCACCGACAAGGCCGCCAATCCCGTCAATCTTTATGGCGCGTCCAAGCTGGCGTCGGACAAGATTTTCGTCGCCGCCAACAATCTGGCCGG
>JAFECO010000150.1 GCA_018242085.1 Pseudomonadota bacterium | reverse complement strand
AACCTTTGCCACCGTGGCGCGGATTTCCTCGGACAGCCGCCCCAGCACCGACAGGTCCGGCCCGAATACCTTGATGGCCAGATCGCCGCGGCTTCCGGTGAGCATTTCGGACGTGCGCATTTCGATGGGCTGGGTGAAGGTGTATTCGATCCCCGGAAAATCCTTCATCACCGCGCGGATCTGTTCCACCATGGCGTCCTTGCTGGGCGCCTTCCAATTCTCCCGCGGCGCCAGCATCAGGAACAGGTCGGTTTCGTTCAGCCCCATGGGGTCCAGGCCGATCTCGTCGCTGCCGGTGCGGGCGATGGCTTCCACCACGTCCGGCACCCGCGCCATGATCGCCTGCTGCACGGCCTTGTCGACTTCGGCGGTGCGCTCCAGATTGATGGACGGAAGCTTCGCCAGCTGGACCACGATGGCGCCCTCGTCCATCGCCGGCATGAAGGTCTTGCCCACCAGGACATAGGCCAGAGCGGCAAGCGCAAACACCACGCCCACGCCCATGAAAATCCGGCGCGGCTTTGCCAAAGCCTTTTCCAGCAAGCGTCCATAAAGGGGCATCAGCTTGCGCATCAGCCAGGCATCTCCATGCACCCCTGTCTTCAGCAGCAGGGACGCGATGACGGGAATCAATGTCAGCGACAGCAGCAGCGAGCCGGACAGCGCGAAGACGATGGTCAGCGCCACGGGCGCGAAAAGCTTCCCTTCCAGCCCTTGCAGGGACAGAAGCGGCAGGAACACCAGGCAGATGATCACGATGCCCGACGCCACCGGCACCGCCACTTCGGAAGCGGCCCGGTAGACCAGATGCAGCCGGGGAAGCCGGCTTGCCGGTCCCTGATGCGCCAGGCTTTCCACCGTGTTTTCCACCACCACCACGGCGGCATCGACCAGCATGCCGATGGCGATGGCGAGCCCGCCCAGGCTCATCAGATTGGCGGTAAGGCCGAAGATCGACATCAGAAGGAATGTGGTGATCGCGGCGAATGGCAAAGTCAGCGCCACCACGATGGCGGCGCGAAGATTGCCCAGGAACAGCAGCAGCAGGATCACGATCAGAACCGTGGCCTCGATCAGGGCATGCTGCACGGTTGAAACCGCTTTGCTGATCAGATCCGCGCGATCGTAAAAGACGTGGAGCTGAACGCCCTTGGGCAGATCGGCTTCCAGTTCCGCCAGCTTGGCGCGCACGCCGGCCACCACCGCGCCCGTATCCGCGCCCCGCAATCCCAGAACCAGGCCTTCCACGGTTTCACCCTTGCCGTCCTTGGTGACCGCGCCATAGCGGGTCAGCGCACCGACCCGAACCTGGGCGACGTCGCCCAGGCGCACGGCCTTGCCATTCCCGCCCGCGACCATCACCCGGCGAAGATCTTCCACCGTCTTGATCGCGCCCACGGCCCGCACGATCAGCGCTTCTTCGCCTTCACCGACCCGTCCGGCACCGTCATTGCGATTGGCCTCCGCGATCGCGGATTTGATGTCGGAGACACGCAAGCCCGCCGAGAGCAGCGCGGCATCGTCCGGCACCACTTCGAAACTTTCGACATAGCCGCCCAGCGCGTTGACGTCCGCGACGCCCGGTATGGTGCGAAGCGCGGGCCGTATCGTCCAATCCAGCAAGGTGCGCCGCTCGGCCAGGCTCAGAGAGCCGCCTTCGATGGTGAACATGAAGATTTCGGACAAGGGCGTGGCGATGGGCGCCAGTCCGCCGCTGACGGTGTCGGGCAATTCGGCCATGGCGCCGGCCAATCGCTCGCCGACCTGCTGGCGCGCCCAATAGACGTCGGTGCTGTCCTTGAAGTCGATGGTGATGTCGGCGATGGCATATTTGGCGGTCGAGCGCAGAATGACCTGATCGGGAATGCCCAGAAGCTCAAGCTCCAGGGGCGCGATCACGCGCTGCTCCACCTCTTCCGGCGTCATGCCGGGCGCCTTGAGGATCACCTTGACCTGGGTGGTGGAGATATCCGGATAGGCATCGATGGGCAGGCGGGAAAAGGCATAAAATCCCGCGCCCGCCAGAAGGGATGCCAGCACCAGCACCAGCAGGCGTTGACTGAGAGCGAATTCGATCATCCGGCGCAGCATCGATCATTCCTGCTGGCTGGCCGCCTTGAGTTCGGCGACACCGCTGATGGCGACCGCGTCCTGAGGCTTGAGTCCACCCCTTACCGTCGCTTCGCTTGGACCACGCGCCACAAGCGTCACGGCCACAGGCTCGAACCCCTTGGGCCGCGCCACGAACACCGCGGGGCCGCTTTTCAACGTCACCACGGCGGCACGGGGCACATTGAAGCTTCCCGCCTCCGCGTTTTTCTGAATGGTCAGGCGCACGGTCTGGCCGCTCACCAGCCCAGGCGCCGAATTCAAGCGAATACGCACCGTGGCGCTGCGGTTGCGCGGATCGATGCTGGTGCCCGCCGCCATCACCGTGCCGGTCGCGCCGGGCAGCTCTTCCACCATCGCGCTGTCGCCGGCCGCAACCCGCCCGATGGCATTGGCCGGCAACTGCCCTTCGACCCACATCTCGTCCTTGGTGTCGATGCTCAGCGCCGGCTGCATGGCCGCGACCTGCTCGCCGGCGGAGATGGAGATCGCCGAAATGCGGCCATCCACCGGCGCCAGCAAATTATAGCTTCCATGTCCCGTAGCGGCGGCCTGCGCCATGGCGCGGCGCGATGCGGCCAGATCGGCCGCCACCGAAGCGGCTTGCGCGTCGGCTTCTTCCGCCCGGCTTGCGGCCGCGATGCCTTCATCGACCAGCGACCGCGCCCGCGCTGCCGCGGCCTTGGCCGCCTGGTAATGGGCTTGCAGCCCTTTGAGCTTGGCCTCTGCGAATTGCATGTCGGCGCTGACGATCACCGCCAGCGCATCGCCCTTCTTCACCCGCGCGCCTTCCAGCTTCAGCAGCCGCTCCACCGCTCCGGCAAAAGGCGCCGAAACCGGAATGCGCGAATCCGGCGCGGGCATCACCCGCCCCAGAACCGAAACCGTGGATTGGGTTTCGGCGGGACGCACCGGCGCGGTGCGAATGCCCAGGCGCGCGATCTGTGCCTGTGTCACATCCAGCACGCGCGCGGATGCGGCCGACCAGACCGGAAGACAGGCAAGGAAGCAAATAACGGCTTTACGCATGGCGTTGGCTTTTCGGTTGCATGAAAAGATCAACCGTGGCGGTGAAGCCGCCGCCGGGGCGGTTGGCCAGATTCAGTCCGCCGCCAAGGGCGGTGGCGATATCGCGGGTGATGGCCAGGCCCAGGCCCGTTCCGGGCACGGTCTGGTCCAGGCGGACGCCGCGGCCCGCCAGACTTGCCAGCGCATCGTCCGGCACGCCCTTCCCGTCATCGCTGATCCGAATGGAGACCTTGGCGCCCAGCGGCATCGCTGCGATCCGAACCGCGCTGTCCGCCCATTTGCAGGCATTGTCGAGCAGATTGCCCAGAAGCTCGATCAGGTCTTCCTTATCCGCCGCCACGCAAAGACCGTCTGGCACATCGATGTTCCAGGTCAGCCGCTCGCCCGCCGGTGTCCGCTGCAACGATGCCACCAGCCGTTCGATCACCGGCAGAAGCCGCGTCGGTTGCGCCGCATCCGCGCCGCGAACGCGTGCCCGCGTCAGTTCGCGCTGAACATGGCGGCGCATCTGATGCGCCAGGCTCGCCATTTCGTCCGCGATCTCGCCTTCTCCCCGCGCCTTGAGCCGCTCGGCATCCGATTGCAGCACGCTCAGAGGCGTCTTGAGGCCGTGGGCGAGGTCGGTCGCGCGCGCGCGGGCCTTCGCCAGCGATTCATCCTGCGCCTCCAGCAAGGCATTGGCTTCGTCCACCAGCGGTTTCACTTCGGAGGGAAACGCGCCGTCCAGCCGCCGGGCCGCACCGGTGCGCACGTCGTTCAGGCTTTTGCGGATGGCATCCAGGGGCCGCAGGCCAATGCCGATATAGAACCAGGTCGCCAGCAGGAGCAGGCCGCCGATGACCGCGATCGACGGCCACAAATCCGCGGCGAAGGCCCGGCGCGCCGCCTCGATCTCGGACACATTCATGGCGACCGCCATGCGCAGCGCGCGGCTGCCATCCGGCTGGTCGAACACCACCATGCGTTCCTGAACCCGCACCGGCGCGCCCTTGGGTCCCGCCAGCACATGGCTGTCCACCGCGCCCTGGGCAAGCGCGTCCTTGGGCAGCGGAATATGGGCATCCCAAAGTGAACGCGATCCCAGCACGAAGCCGGTCTTGTCTTCTTCGATCTGCCAGTAAAGGCCGCTCAGGGGCTCGCCGAAGCGGGCATCCTCCAATTGCCGGTTGAGGGAGATCCGGCCGTCATCGCCGATCTCCACCGCCGCGATCAGCTGGCGGAGATAGGATTGCAGCTCGGTATCGTAATGACGGGTGACATGGCGCTCGAACAAATGCACGAGCGCGAATCCGGCAACCAACAGCGCCACGGCCACGGACAGCGTGGCGGCGGCGAAAAGCCGGAGGCGAAGCGAGCGCGTCATCCGGCACCGCCTCCGGCCAAGGCATAGCCATAGCCCCGGCGCGTTTCGATGCGGCCCGCGCCCAGCTTGCGCCGCACCCGGCCGACCAGCACTTCGATGGAGTTGGTGGTGTAGGCGGAATCGTCGCCATAAAGGTGATCCAGCAATTCGGATTGCGAAACCGAGCGGCCCGCCTTGTGCGCGAGATAGCAGACCAGGCGATATTCATGCGGGGTTAGGTCGATGAGATTTCCCGCGACCTTGATCTGCTGGCGGCCCGCATCGATCTCGATATCGCCCACCGCCCAGACCGGCGCGGCCTGGCCCGCGGTGCGGCGCAGAATGGCCCGCAGGCGCGCCAGCACTTCCTCCATCTGGAAAGGCTTGGGAAGATAATCGTCGGCGCCCGCTTCAATCCCCGTGACGCGGTCGGTCCAGTCGCCGCGCGCGGTGAGCACCAGAACAGGTACCTTCACCCCGGCTTCGCGCCAGCGCCTGAGGATGGTCAGTCCGTCAAGGCCCGGCAGGCCCAGATCGAGGATGATCGCGTCATAATCCTCCACCTCGCCTCTGAACCAGGCCGCCTTTCCCTCGCGCTCATGCTCCGCCACAAAGCCCGCCGCCTGCAGCGCTTCCATCAGGTTGCGCGCCAGCCGCTCGTCATCCTCCACGATCAGGATGCGCATGACGCCGCCGTCAGCTCGACATAACGCCCGGTCTTGGCGTCAAAGTGCAGATATTTGATATGGCCGTCGGGGGCCAGAAC
>JAFECO010000014.1 GCA_018242085.1 Pseudomonadota bacterium | reverse complement strand
TCGCGGGTGGGCGCCACCACCAGCGCCAGCGGCGATCCGGCCGGGCCCATCGTGTCGGCGCCCTCCAGCAAGGTGTCGGCCATCGCCAGGCCATAGGCGATGGTCTTGCCCGATCCGGTCTGGGCGGAGACCAGGAGATCGCGGCCTTCGGCGTGCGGTTCCAGGACGGCGGCTTGTACGGGGGTGGCGTCTTTATAGTCGCGTTCGGCAAGAGCGCGGGCGAGGGCGGACGGCGTGGTTTCGAACGTCAAGGGAGCTCAGCTAAGGGGATCGCGCGCACTCTTTAGTCTTATTGGCCGGAAAAGCCAGTGCAGTGCAGCATTGCGGAAAAAGAGGCCGGATTCCGGCCTTTTCTTCCATAGCCCCCGCGCGCGATCTGACAGGCCCCTGCGCATGGTGCGCCTTGGCGCAGGCCCGCCTCCCCCGTGCGTGCGCAGCACGCTGACGGGGGAGATGCCCGTAGCAACCTTTAGAGGTTGCATAGGGCGGAGGGGGAATTAATGAACCGCGGCTTTAGCCGCATGAATTATGAAGCCAATCGCGATGCCGCCGAGGGTGAGGCAGAGCGGCACCAGCACCACCTGCAGCAAGGCTTCGCCGCCGCTCATCACCCCGTCGATGGTGGCAAAGGGCTCGCGGAGGAAGGTGAAAAGGCTTTTGTCGGTCTTGGGCCGGTCGCGCACCTGGCGGCTCATCGCATAAGGCACGCCGAAGAATACCGCGGCATAGACGGTGCTGATCACCACCATGAACAGGGCATTGGCGCTCATCCAGAAGGTGAGCCAGAAGACGGAGAGAAAGCCCATCCAGCAGACCAGGGCGATCTTGTATATGCGCGGGTCCATCACCGCCTGCGCCTTGGCGGCGGGAAGATGGTGGATATCGGCTTTCGCCGGGATCGCGGCGGCTTGCTCATAATCGGCATGCTGAACGGCGTGACTGTGTCTCATTCTGCTCTCCCAAGTTGATCATCGGACGGTGCCGGCGCGGGCCGGTAGAACATGCCCAGCTGCAGGCTTCTGGCGATGTTGTCCGCGCGGGCGCAGAACTGGACGGCGATGTCGGGCGGGCATTCCTCCAGCGCGGTGACGCGGAAAAGATCGAGCCAGCGGGTGAAATGTTCGGGCCTGACCATTTTCAGCCGCATATGGGCGATCATGGGATTGCCCTTGTAGCGGCCGCTCATCAGCATCACCGACGACCAGAAATCGCACATCTTGGCCAGATGCGGCCCCCAACCGTCGCCGATCGCGCGGTCGAAGATCGGTCCCAGAACCGCGTCCGCCCGAATCTTGGCATAGAAGGCATGGACCAGCTGGTGAACCATGCCTTCGCTGATGTCCGGGTGGACGGGTTTGCGGCGGGGATTTTCCGGTACCATGACGGGCCTTGCCGGCCGGGGAGCGGCCATGGCAAAGTGGTATTTCAGATACTTGTTTAAAGCAATATCAAAAATACACCTTTAACTGGGATAAATGGACGCATGAGGCTGACCGCATATTCCGACTACAGCTTGCGGCTTCTGATGTATGTCGCGCTGAAAGGTCCTGGGCTGGTCACGATCCAGGAGGTGGCGGACACCTACGGCATCTCCAAGAACCATTTGACGAAGATCGCCTTCGATCTGGGCCGGCACGGCTTTCTGGAAACCGTGCGGGGGCGGGGCGGCGGGCTGCGCCTGGCGCGCAAACCCGAAAAGATCGGGCTGGGCGAGATCGTCCGCGCCACGGAGGAAGATTTCACCATCGTGGAATGTTTCGATCCGGCCACCAACACCTGCTCGATCATCAAGCCCTGCCGGCTCAAGGGCATCCTGTCGCGGGCGCTGAACGCCTATCTGGCGGTGCTGGACGAATACACGCTGGCGGATTTGACGGCGCGGCACCCGGCGCTGGAGCGGCTGTTGATGACGGCCTGACGTCAGGAATGGTTGTGACGTTCGATGAGGGCGCGCAGATGGCGGCGAGCCAGTTTCTGGCGGGCCTGATCCGGCGTCGGCGTCTTGGCCTCTCCGTCGATATGCCCGATCGCGACCGAGTCGCTGGCCGGGAAAGTCTCTTTCAGCGCTTCGTCGAGCTGCCGTTCCTGGCGCGCCCGCGGCGTGACGGCGGGTTTGTCGTCCATGGGGGGAGTGTAGCAGGGATTGGCGGGGGCGGCGAATGAGGGGGAAGTAGTGAAGCGGCCTGCGGCCGCTAAGGCCGGCCCGGTGCCGTGGGCACCGGGCTTCTTGCGCCGTCGGCCGCTAGGACGCGGCCGACACCTGGCAAAGGCAATTGCGCAAGATGACTGGTTCTTGCGCCTCAGCGAGGCGCAAGAACCATCATCATCTGTCGGCCTTCCATCTTGGGATACTGCTCCAGCTTGGCCACCACTTCGGTGTCCTTCTGGACGCGGGTGAGCAGTTCCATGCCCAGATGCTGGTGCGCCATTTCGCGGCCGCGGAAGCGCAAGGTGACCTTGACCTTGTCGCCGTCGTCGAAGAAGCGCTTCATCGCCCGCATCTTCACGTCGTAATCGTGATCGTCGATGGTCGGGCGCATCTTGATCTCCTTGATCTCGATGACCTTCTGCTTCTTGCGGGCCTCGTTGGCCTTCTTCTGCTGTTCGTATTTGTATTTGCCGTAATCCATCAATTTGCAGACGGGCGGCTTGTTGTCGGGCGAGACCTCGACCAGGTCGAAGCCTTTCTCTTCCGCGACGGCGAGGGCTTCGTCGATGCCGATCTCGCCATATTTGTGGCCGTCGTCACCGATCAGGAACACGGTGCGGGCGGTAATCTCTTCGTTGATGCGCGGCCCGTCCTTGGGGGCCGGCGGCGTGTTCGCCTGAAAACGTCTGGGGACTATGACTTACTCTCCTGTGGTGAGCCGTGCGCCATCGCGTTCCGCCGGTCCGTCTGGGCCAAGCGAAACGAGGTTCGATCATGGACGCAAACGGGGGCCTTTCGATGACGCGCCGGGTGGCGCAAAGCCGGCCGGAGCCGGATTCCCGTTAAGATAGGCGGGAAACCGGCCCTGGAAAAGGGCTATTCGGCAACATCTTTCCGGGATTCCGCCTCGTTTTTGATCCGGGCGATGAATTGTTCCAAGGGCATGGCCCCCAGATCCTGGCCGGAGCGGAGGCGGACCGCGACCTTGCCTTCGGCGGCCTCGCGCTCGCCCACCACCAGCATATAGGGAATTTTCTGCAGCTGGGCGTCGCGGATCTTCTTCTGCATCCGCTCGCTGGTTGTATCGATGTCCACCCGCAGGCCGGCGGTGCCGTTGACCACCGGGGCGGCGAAGAGGGCGTCCATCACCTTCTGGGCATAGTCGGTGAACTTCTCGCTGATCGGGATCACCCGCGCCTGGATCGGTGCCAGCCAGACCGGGAAGGCGCCCGCATAATGCTCGATCAGGAACGCGGTGAAACGCTCATGGGTGCCCAGCGGCGCGCGATGGATCACATAGACGGGATGGTCCGCCCCGTCCTCGCCGATATATTTGAGATCGAAGGTCTGGGTCGCCAGGAAGTCCAGCTGGTTGGTGGAGATGGTGTATTCGGTGCCGATCGCCGACTTGATCATGAAGTCGATCTTGGGACCGTAGAAGGCGGCTTCCCCTTTGCCTTCGACGTAAGGATAGCCGGACTCTTTCATCGCTTCCTTGATGATGTCCAAGGCGGCGATCCATTTGTCCGGCTGATCGACATACTTATCCAGCTTGTCCAGGTCGGGCAGGCTGAGGCGCATATAATACTCTTTGATATTCATCAGGTCGTAGTAACGCGCATGCAGGCGCATCACCTTGATGAACTCGTCCTTGGCCTGGTCGAAGCGGCAATAGATATGCGCGTCGTTCATGCAGAAGCCGCGCACCCGCATCAGGCCCGACAATCCGCCTGAGGCTTCGTAGCGGTAGTCCTGGCCATATTCGGCGATGCGCAGCGGCAGCTCGCGATAGGAATGCCGGGTCGCGCCATAGATCAAATGATGGTGCGGGCAATTCATGGGCCTGAGGTAATAATTCTCGCCATCGATATCGAGCGGCGAATACATGCCTTCCGCGTAATAGGGCAGGTGGCGCGAACGGTAATAGAGCGCTTCCTTGGTGATATGGGGTGTGGCGACGCGGCGATAGCCGTCCTTGCGCTCCTCTTGCAGGGCCAGGAATTCCAGTTCCTGGCGGATCACCATGCCGTTGGGCATCCAGAGCGGAAGCCCAGCGCCCACATCGGGCGAGAAGGTGAACAGCTCCAGCTCGCGGCCCAGCTTGCGATGGTCGCGCTTTTCCGCTTCCGCCAGCCGCTCGATGTAAGCGTCCAGCTCCTTCTTGTCGCGCCAGGCGGTGCCATAGATGCGCTGCAGCTGCGCGTTCTTGGCGTCGCCGCGCCAATAGGCGCCCGCGATCTTGGTCAGCTTGAAGGCATCGCCGATTTCGGCGGTGGTGCGAAAATGCGGACCCCGGCAGAGGTCGTGCCAGTCGCCATGCCAATAGATCGAGACGTCCTCGTTCGACGGGATGCTTTCGATCAGCTCGGCCTTGTAGGTCTCGCCCATATCCTTGAAGTGCCGGATCGCCTTGTCGCGAGGCCACACTTCGCGGCGGGTGGGGCGTGCCTGTTTGACGATCTCATGCATCTTGGCTTCGATCTTGGGCAGGTCTTCGGGCGTGAAGGGTTCGGCGCGGGCGAAGTCGTAATAGAAGCCGTCATCGATGGCCGGGCCGATGGTCACCTGGGTGCCGGGGAACAATTCCTGCACCGCCATGGCCAGCAGATGCGCCGCATCGTGGCGGATCAGCTCCAGCGACTTCTCGTCCTTCTTGGTGATGATGCGGATATGGGCGTCCTGTTCGATGGGGCGGAACAGGTCCCATTCCTTGCCGTCCACTTCCAGGATCAGGGCGGCCTTGGCCAGGCCCGGCCCGATGGCGGCCGCGATCTCAGCCCCGGTAACGCCACGCGTGAACGTCATCGCCTTGCCGTCGGGCAGGGTGATGGTCACTTGGGCGGGTGCTGCGGACACGGGAATTTCTCCTGGATGGGCGCTTTCGGGAGGCGTCATTGGACCTAGCTAACGCCGTACGTCAAGCAACCTTGTCGGTTTACGGCCTTTTTTGAGCGTTCCGGCCCTTGAGTGGGTGGCAGGGTTGCGCGAAAATGGCGGCTGTGAGGGCATTTGCAACGGAGGTACCGATGACGAAGGTCATGTCTGGTGCGGTGATGCTCGCCGCGATGATCCTGACGACAGCAGCGCCAGCACTTGCGGCGGCCCCGATTTGTCTGGCCGCTCGCGATATCAAAGACACCGACGCCCAGAAGGACGGCAGGTCGATCCTGTACACGATGCGGGACGGCTCGGTCTGGCGCAACGATCTTCGGGGCGTCTGCAAGGATGCGCGCTGGAATGGCTTCGGCTATTCGACCGCCAATCCGCAATCCTCGATCTGCGAGAATGAGCAGACCCTGGTGGTGTTCCGGTCCGGCGAAACCTGCGGGCTGGGCAATTTCACCCAGGTCACGCCGCCCCGGATGGAACATCAAGCGTCGCGTTGATTTCGCCGTTCGCAGCAACCAAATGATGTCTGTCGCCGGTCCGGCTTTTCCGGTGCCTTGCGCGGCAGCAAAGGAGAAGTCATGAGCAAGTTTCTTTTCGGCACAACCATGGCGCTTTGCCTCATTGCCGTTTCGGCGCCGGCCATGGCGGCGACGGTTTGCCTCTCCACCCGCGACATGAAACAGACCAAGCCCAGGGATGACGGCACCGCCATCACCTTCACGATGCGGGACGGTTCGGTGTGGCGCAACGACCTGAAGGGCCGCTGCCCCGATCTGAGGTTCAACGGCTTTGCCTGGACCATCCACGATCCGGCGGCGCAGGTCTGCGAGAATGAGCAGACCCTGCGCGTCTTGCGGTCCGGCGAGATCTGCCAGTTGGGTAAGTTCACGCAGGAGAAGCCCGCCCGCGGCAAAACGATGTAATAACGGCGCTTGTCTTTTGGCCCGTGAAGAGCGGTTCGCGGAACGCGAACGAAATGGTCCGGCGGACCATTTCGAGCGATGAACGCCGCGAGCACAAGCGAGCGGCGGCGGGTTCACGCTCCGGGCGTTGCCCACGCGACCTTCGCTTCGCTCGGACCTAGGCAACCCTAGCCAGGATCCAAAATCCGGCGCGCCGCGTTGAGGTGTGAAAACAAAAAGGCCCGGTTCATCACCGGGCCTTTTAATTTTCCTGTCTGCCGACGCGGCTAACCGAAGAGCTTGCGCAAGAGGCTGGTGGAGCGCGCCGCCGGATTGCTGCGGATATCGGCTTCCTTCAGGCCCATATAATGGAAAATGCCTTCAAGCGCCCCGCCGACGGCAAATCCCGTCAGGTCGAGATTCAGCAGCGACTGGGCCATGCCCGAATTGCCCAGCCCCATCTTGCCCAGGCCCATCTGTCCCAACGCACCCAGCATGGGCATGCCGTCCACTTTCTGGCGTACCGCATTCATGGCCTTCTCCGCGCCGGAGCCTTTCAGCGCCGAGCCCATGATAGGCGTGAATTCGCTGGTGAGCCTGGCGGTCGAGCTGCGCCGGAAATACTGCGTCACCGAATCCTGCGGTCCGGTCAGTATCTGCCGCGCATCGTCGAAGCTGATATTGGACGCGGCATCGACCAGGATATTCAGGGCTTTGGGCGCGGCCTTTTCTGCGCCCCGGTTCATGCGCAATGACAGGTCGTCCAACATCCCGCCCGCGCCCGCCATCGAAAGGGGCTGGCGGATCTGCTCCAGCGGTCCGGGCAGGGGAATGCGGATGGCGGGATCGCCGAAATAGCCGTTGGGCTTGCTCACCTGGCCAACCACCTGGCGCGCCGACACTTTGAGCACATCCTTCAGCCCGGCGCCGATCTCGCCTTGGCTGAGGCCCGCGCCCAGCAGGCCTTGCGCGCCGCCCGCGCTTTTCAGCAAGTCGCCGGCGCTGAACTGCGCCCATGCGGGAAACAGCGGCACCTGCGCGAGGATCGCGCCCAGCATCAGACGGCGGGAAGGGTGATGATTCATGGGCGCTCTCCACCAAGGATCGCGCCAAGGATAGCACGACCTCCGAAGGCTCGCCCGGCCAGCCAGCGCGGAAGCGCGGGGGCCGCGATGCCGCTCAGCGCGTGGCTGACGAATAGACCATGCAAGAGGGATCGCGCGGATCGACGAAGCGCACCAGGACGGCGTCGGACTAACCGAAGATGACGCGGCCGTGGTTTCCCCATCGCCAATGGGAGGGGTTCATTTCCGCCAACCGCTTACCGCGCACGATGAAGTTTATATGAATCAATAGTTTATATAAAGCCTTGAAATAACTGACCAGTTAGTTATTAGTTACGCGATGAAGACCCAGCGCTGGCAGCGCCGCAAGCATGCCCGCATTCCGGAAATCCTGGATGCGGCGCTGGCCTGTTTTGCGGAGAAGGGTTTCGCCGGCACCCGCATGGACGACATCGCGGCGCGCGCGGGCATCAGCAAAGGCACCATCTATCTCTACTTCGACAGCAAGGAAGCGGTGTTCAAAGCGCTCGCCCGCCAGTCGATCGGCGCGCAGCTGGAACAGGTCCTGGCGCATGTGAAGGGAGCCGAAGGCTCCAGCGCCGAACTCTTGCGCTTTGTCATCGCCACCCTGGGCGGCTTTGCCGGCACCAGCGACCGGGTGGTGCTGGCCAAAGTGCTTTTGGCCGAAGCGGGAAATTTCCCCGAGCTTGCGGAATTCTGGCGGCGCGAAATCGTCGATCGCGGCGTTACCTTGTTCGAGACCATCATCCGGCGCGGAATCGCGCGGGGCGAATTCCGCGACGTGGTGCCCGCCCATGCGGCCCGGCTCTGCATCGCGCCGGTGCTGGTCACGATCCTGTGGCGAACCATCTTCGCCCAATTCGACGAGACGCCTTACGACTATCGCGGCCTCATCGACACCCATCTGGACACGTTGTTGCGCGGACTGGCCGTCCCGGGAGGCGGAACATGAAAAGGATTTTCCTGCTGCTGTGCGTTTTGCTGGCGGCCTGCGGCGAAAAGAAAAGCGATGCCTGGCTGGGATATGGCGAAGGCGACAATGCCTTCATCTCGGCGCCGCAGCCGGGCTGGGTGACGGCGATGAAGGTCGAGCGGGGCCAGATGGTCCATCGCGGCGATCTTCTCTTCGTGCTGGACGATACCCGCGAACAGGCCGGCCGCGACCAGGCCGCCGCCGCGCTCGCCCAGGCCAAGGCCAGCCTGGCGCAGGAGCAATCCAATCTCGCCTATGCCCAGACCGAGCTCAATCGCCAGAACGGGCTGGCGCGCTCCAATGCCGGCACGCC
This sequence comes from Pseudomonadota bacterium, assembly GCA_018242085.1. Taxonomy (GTDB): domain Bacteria; phylum Pseudomonadota; class Alphaproteobacteria; order Micropepsales; family Micropepsaceae; genus Rhizomicrobium. The sequence continues at coordinate 4,529 of JAFECO010000014.1, read as the reverse complement.
CGCCTTGCGCGATCTGGCGCTTAACAATTACCGGCAATCCTCGGCCCGCATCGCCCAGCTCAAGGCCCAGATCGCCCAGATGGAAGCATCGCTGAACAATGCCGCGTACGGGCTTTCACAGCGCAATGTTGTGGCCCAGACCGACGGCCCGGTGCAGGACATTTATTTCCGCGAAGGCGAATATGTTCCCGCCTCCACGCCGGTCATGTCGATCCTGCCGCCCGCCAATATCTTCGTCCGCTTCTTCGTGCCCGAAGGCCAGCTTGCGCGCGTGCATCTGGGCCAGGCGGTGACGATCAGCTGCGACGGCTGCAAGCCCCTGACGGCGAAGATCAGCTTCATCGCCCAGCGGGAGGAATTCACCCCGCCGGTGATCTTCAGCGTGGAAAATCGCGAGAAGCTGGTTTTCAAGCTGGAAGCGCGCGCCCCCGGCGGGCTTGCCCTCAATCCCGGCCAGCCGGTGGAAGTGCGCCCGCAATGAGCGGGGCGGGCAAAAGCGCCGGCGCCCTTGCCATCGATGTGAAGGGCCTGACCAAGCGTTTCGGCCGCAAGCTGGCGGTCGATCATATCGACATCGCGGTGCCGGAAGGCGAAGTGTGGGGGTTCCTGGGCCCCAACGGCTCGGGCAAGACCACCACCATCCGCATGTTGTGCGGCCTGCTCCGGGTCGATGACGGCGAGGGCACCTGCCTGGGCCTGGACATCCGCAGCGAGGCGGAAGCGATCAAGCGCCAGGTCGGCTACATGACCCAGCGCTTCAGTTTCTGGGAAGATCTTTCGATCCGCGAGAATCTGGAATTCGTGGCGCGGCTTTATCGATTGCCGGACGGACGGGCCAAGGTTGAAGGCACCTTGGAGCGGCTGGGCCTTGTCAAGCGGCAGGCGCAGCTGGCGGGCGAATTGTCCGGCGGCTGGAAGCAGCGCATGGCGCTGGCCGCCTGCATGCTGCACGATCCCAAATTGCTGCTGCTGGACGAGCCCACCGCCGGCGTCGATCCCAAGGCGCGGCGCGATTTCTGGGAACAGATCCACGCCCTGAGCGAACAGGGCCTCACCGTTCTGGTCTCCACCCATTACATGGACGAAGCCGAACGCTGCGACCGCATCGCCTATATCCTGAATGGCAAATTGGTGGCGCAAGGCTCGGTCGGCGAAGTGATCGAGCAATCGGGGCTTTCCACCTTCGTGCTGGAAGGCGCGCATGTGCGCCATTTCTTGAGCGAATTGCAGGGCAAGCCCGGCGTGGATTATGCGGGCTTCTTCGGCGCCGCGCTGCATGTCAGCGGCCGCGACCGCGCCGCGCTCGAAGCCGCCATCGCGCCCTATCGCGGCCGGCCCGCCATCGCGGTCAGCGAGACCCCGCCCAACCTGGAAGACGTCTTCATCCTTTTGCAGGAGGAGGCGAAATGAGTTTCTCGATTGCCCGCATCTATGCCGTGCTGGTGAAGGAATTCCTGCAGATGCGGCGCGACCGCGTCACCCTGGGCATGATCGTGGGCGTGCCCCTGATGCAGCTTTTCCTGTTCGGCTTCGCCATCAATTTCAATCCCAAGGCGCTGCCCACCGCGGTCTCGATCGACGATCCGGGCGTCTTTGCCCGCTCGGTGGCGGCGGGCTTGCGCAATTCCAGCTATTTCGAAGTGGTGGCGGTGACCAATTCGCCTTCGGGCGCGCGGCGGCTCTTGCAGGAAGGCAAGGTGCTGTTCGTGGTGGAGATCCCGGTCAATTTCACCCGCGACATCGTGCGGGGCGCAAAGCCCGATCTTCTGGTGGAAGCCGACGCCACCGATCCGGCCGCCGGCGGCTTTGCCATCGCCGCCTTGAACGGCATCGCGGCGGCGGCGTTGCGCGACGATCTCACCGGCCCCCTGGCGGCGCGCGCGCAAGGGCCGCCGCCTTTCAATCTCGTCACCCATCTTCTCTACAATCCGGAATCCAACACCCGCTACAGCATCGTTCCGGGATTGCTGGCCGTCATTCTCACCATGACCATGGTGCTGATGACCTGCCTGGCGCTCACCCGCGAGCGCGAGCGCGGCACGTACGAGAATCTGCTCGCCATGCCCGCCACGCCGGTCGAGATCATGATCGGCAAGATCGCGCCCAATATCGTGATCGGCGCCATCCAGAGCGCGATCATCCTGGCGGTGGCCAAATATGTCTTCGCCGTTCCCATGATCGGCTCGCTGCCTTTGCTGGGGCTGGGACTGACCCTCTACATCGTCGCCAACCTGGCGGTGGGCTATACCTTCTCGACCCTGGCCCAGAACCAGCTTCAGGCGATGCAGATGACGGTGTTCTTTCTCCTGCCGTCGATCCTTCTGTCCGGCTTCGCCTTTCCCTTCGCCGGCATGCCGCGCTGGGCGCAATATATCGGCGAGGTGCTGCCGGCCACCCATTTCCTGCGCATCGTGCGGGGCATTCTGCTGAAGAACAATGGCGCGCCCGAAATCTGGCCGGATGTCTGGCCGCTTCTGCTGTTCACGCTGGCGGTGGTCACCCTGGCACTGGCCCGGTTCCGCAGGACATTGGATTGAAGGCCCCATAGATTAAGACCCCCATCTGTCTTCCTCAGGCAAGCCTTCGGAAGACATCTTCCCCCGTCAGGCCTTCGGCCACGGGGGAAGAAAGCCGGGGCAAGACGCCCTAGCGCTTGTTTCAGCCACCATAGGCCCGGCTCCCCCCTCTGCGCGTAGCGCATGGAGGGGGCGTATCCGTAGCACGCTCTCGAGCGTGCGAAGGCGGAGGGGGAAGAATCAAGAAACAATCCGAAACATGCCCGGCATCGGGCTGTTACATGCCGCCCCTAAGGTGCGGACATGGAAATCCTCGCCCCTGGCGCGTGACCGCCAGGGCGGATGTGTTGTGTTTCACCAGGGGGCGGACATGGCAGGCATCAATATCAAGACCGGCATCACGATCTTCGGCGTCGTGGTCGCCATCGGCTTTGCCGCGGTGGTGTTCACCGGCAACGCCGCCTTGTCCAAGTTGAAAGTGGGCGGGCCGGTCTATGGACAGATCCTGTCGGGCAAGGACCTGGTCGCCGACATCCTGCCCCCGCCGGAATACATACTGGAAGCCTATCTGGAAGCGACATTGGCGCTGGACGACCATACCGGGCTCCAGCAGCACAAGGCGCGCCTGGTCCAGCTGCATAAGGATTATGACGAACGCCGCGCCTACTGGCAGGCCCAGCCCATCGACGGCGCCATCAAGCAGCTTCTCACTGAAAACTCCAACGAGCAGGTCAGCGCCTTCTGGCAGCAGACCGAAAGCATTTTCCTTCCCGCGGTGGAAAAGGGCGACATGGACACCGCCCGCCATGCCTATGCCGCCATGACGGCCAGCTACAAGGCGCACCGCGCCGTCATCGACCGGATCGTCACCGCCGCCAATGCGGACATGGAGAAAGCCGAAGCCAGCGCACGGAGCACGGACAGTTTCTATTCCATCATCGTCTGGAGCGTGGCGGCCGCCGTGTTGGGCGTGCTGGCCGCCGGCATCGCCTGGCTGTCCTTGAGCGTGGTGCGCGCCATCACCCGCATGACCGTTTCCATGTCGCGGCTGGCCCGCCACGATCTGGGCACCGCGATCGAAGGCGCGGGCCGGCATGACGAGATCGGCGAAATGGCCAAGGCGCTGCAGGTCTTCAAGGACAGCATGATCGAAGGCGACCGGCTGAAGGAAGAGCAGGAAATGGCCCAGCGCGTGGCGGCCAACCGCAGCGCCACGGTCGACAAGCTGACCAAGGATTTCGACACCAAGGTTCAAGGCGTGGTGCAGACCGTGGCCAGCCAGGCCGGCCAGATGCAGGCCTCGGCCCAATCCATGAGCGCCACGGCGGAAGAAACCACCAAGCAGGCCGGCGCGGTTGCCGCCGCCTCCGAGGAAAGTTCGGCCAATGTGCAGACCGTGGCGTCGGCGGCCGAGGAATTGTCGGCCTCCATCGCCGAGATCAGCCGCCAGGTGGCGCATTCCAGCCAGATCGCCGCCACGGCGGTGCGCGAAGCCGGCCGCGCCAATGAGATGGTGCAGGGACTTTTGGGCGCCTCGCAGAAGATCGGCGAGATCGTGGCCCTGATCAATCAGATCGCCGACCAGACCAATCTGCTCGCCCTCAACGCCACCATCGAAGCGGCGCGCGCCGGCGAGGCCGGCAAGGGTTTCGCCGTGGTTGCGGCGGAAGTGAAGAACCTGGCCACCCAGACATCCAGGGCCACCGAAGAAATCGGCGGGCAAATCTCGGGCGTGCAAAGCGCGACCCAAAACGCGGCCGAGGCCATCGCCTCCATCGGCAAGACCATCAGCGAGATCGACCATATCGCCGCCACCATTGCCGCGGCGGTGGAAGAGCAGGGCGCCGCCACCCAGGAAATCGCCCGCAATGTCGAACAGGCGGCGCGTGGGGCGCAGGACGTGTCGTCCAACATCGGCGGCGTCACCGAAGCGGCCAACAATACCGGCTCGGCCGCCGTCCAGGTCCTGGCCGCCGCGCAATCGCTCACCGGCCAGTCGCAGGAATTGCGCAG
>JAFECO010000149.1 GCA_018242085.1 Pseudomonadota bacterium | reverse complement strand
GCGGCGACCACGGGCTTGGCGTGATAGGCGACCCCCATGCCGGCGCGCTGGATCATCGCCAGGTCGTTGGCGCCATCGCCCACCGCCAAGGTCTCGGCAAAATCCAGTTTCAAGTTCGAAGCCGCTTCCTCCAGCGCCTCCAGCTTGGCCTGGCGGCCCAGGATGGGCGTGCCGACGTCACCGGTGAGCGCGACGCCGTCATCCAGCAGCGTGTTGCCCCGTTCGACATGAAAGCCCGCCGCTTCCGCCACCCGGCGGGTGAAAAATCCGAAACCGCCGGACACCAGCATGGTGTGGGCGCCATGGGCGCGCATGGTGGCCAGAAGGTGCCTCGCCCCCGGATTGAGCCGCACCCGCTCCGTATAAGTGCGCTCCAGCGCATCCAGCTTCAGGCCTTTCAGCATGCCGACCCGCTCGCGCAGCGCCGCCTCGAACTCCAGCTCGCCGCGCATCGCCCGTTCGGTGATGGCGGCGATTTGCGGTTTGAGGCCCGCCATGTCGGCCAGCTCGTCCAGGCATTCGACATTGATGATGGTGGAATCCATGTCGGCGATCAGCAGCTTCTTTTTCCGCTGCGCCGTGGCCACCACATTGATGTCGAGCTTGAGCCCTTCGGCGAAGCCGCGCGCGGCGGCAAGCAGCGGCTCACGGTCCTGCGTCGCCACGGGAAGATCGAAGGCGCGGCCGGGCGACAGGATTTGCGGCTTGCCCAGGCCCAGGGCCGCGAAAAGCTCCGGCGCGGCGCCATCGCCGATGACATTCAGAACAAAGGCAGACATTCTGGACCAATGAAATATGACGCCGTGCTTATTGCAGGCCCCACCGCGAGCGGCAAGTCCGCCGCGGCGCTTGCCTTGGCGGATCATATCGGCGGCGTGGTGATCAATGCCGATTCCATGCAGGTCTATCGGGAAGCGCCCATTCTGACGGCGCAGCCCGATGGGCAAGCGCGCGCCCGCGTGCCGCATCTTCTCTATGGCCATGTGTCCGCGCGCGACGTCTATTCGGTGGGCCGTTATGCGGACGATGCGCTCCGGGCTTTGCGTGAAGCGCGGACGATGAAGAAGATTCCCATCTTCACCGGCGGCACCGGGCTTTATTTCGCCGCGCTGACGGAAGGGTTGGCGGAAATTCCTCCGGTCCCGGCGGAGATACGCGCCGAAGCGCGGGCGCTCTTGGACCGGATCGGCGCCCCGGCGCTCCATGCGCGCCTGGCGGAACGCGATCCGCAAACCGCCGGGCAGCTGCGGCCCAGCGATCCGCAGCGGACCTTGCGCGCCTATGAAGTGTTCGAAACGACGGGACGGCCGCTGGCGCAATGGCAGCGCGACACGGGCGCGCCTTTGTTGAAAGACTTGTCGCTGGCGCGGTTCGTGCTCAATCCGGAGCGGCCGCTCTTGCGCGCCCGCATCGCCGAGCGGTTTGAAACAATGGTGGACCAAGGCGGATTGGAGGAGGCGCTGGCGCTGGCCGACCTCGATCCGGCCCTGCCGGCGGCCAAGCTTCTGGGCCTTCGACCGCTGATCGCCCATGCCCGCGGAGAACTGGATCGGGATGCCGCGATTTCGCTGGCGGTGACGGCAACGCGGCAATTCGCCAAGCGGCAAATGACCTGGTTCCGCAACCGCATGGCGGATTATGTCTGGATTGACCCATCTGACGGAAACATAATTGCAACATATGAGCAAATTTCCGTATGAAGTTGCTTGACGGGGCCCGCAATCCCATTTTATCGTCCGCCCCGATGAAAAATTCAGTCGTACTTATTCGAAGGCTGTCGCCCGGACGGGGTTAAACCCCGTAATCACCGGACGGCGGCGTGCGATCAAGGGGCGGAAACGCCCCTTTATCTTTGGTGCCGCAGGCAGAAATTCGAGACAGGAATTCGAGGGGCATATGAGCGAGAGCGGGACATTGGCGGCTAAGGCCAAACAGGACACGGTTTCCCTGACGGGGGCCGAGATCGTGGTGCGCGCGCTCAAGGACCAGGGCGTCACCCATATTTTCGGCTATCCGGGCGGCGCCGTGCTGCCGATTTACGACGCGCTGTTCGCCGATAACGGCATCACCCATGTGCTGGTGCGCCATGAGCAGGGCGCCACCCATGCCGCCGAAGGCTATGCCCGTTCCACCGGCAAGCCCGGCGTGGTGCTGGTGACGTCCGGACCCGGCGCCACCAATGCGGTCACGGGCCTCACCGATGCCTTGATGGATTCCATTCCGCTGGTGGTTCTCACCGGCCAGGTCGCGACCCATCTGATCGGCACCGATGCGTTCCAGGAAGCCGATACGGTGGGCATCACGCGGGCCTGCACCAAGCATAATTGGCTGGTGCGTGACGCCAACGACCTGTCGCGCACCTTGCACGAAGCGTTTCAGATCGCCACCACGGGCCGCCCCGGCCCGGTGGTGATCGACATTCCGAAGGATGTGCAGTTCAAGACCGGCGAATATCTCACTCCGGATCAGATCCGCCATCGCACCTTCAAGCCCAAGACCGAGCCGGAAACGGCGTCCGTCCTGCGCGCGGTGGAGATGATGGCGGCGGCCAAGCGCCCGATCTTCTATACCGGCGGCGGGTTGATCAATTCAGGGCCGCAGGCGAGCGCGGCTTTGCGCGAACTGGCGGCGCTGACGGGCTTTCCCGTGACCTCGACCTTGATGGGTCTGGGGGCGTTCCCGGCATCCTCGCCGCAATGGCTGGGCATGCTGGGCATGCACGGCACCTACGAAGCCAATCACGCCATGCATGATTGCGATTTGATGGTCTGCCTGGGCGCGCGCTTCGACGATCGGTGTACCGGCCGGATCGACAAATTCTCGCCCGCCTCCAAGAAGATCCATCTGGATATCGACGCTTCGCAGATCAACAAGGTGGTTAGGGTCGATCTCGGCATCGTCGCCGATGCGGGCAAGACCATCGCCGAGATGGTCAAGCTGTGGAAAGCCAAGGAGAAAAAGCCCGATGCGGCGGCGCTGAAGGATTGGTGGGCGCAGATCGACCGCTGGCGCGCCAGGCGTTCGCTGGCCTATGAAGCGTCGGACGCGCTGATCAAGCCGCAATATGCCATCGACCGGCTCTATGCCTTGACCCGTGGCCGCGATGTCTACATCACCACCGAAGTCGGCCAGCATCAGATGTGGGCGGCCCAGCGCTTCAAGTTCGAAGAGCCCAATCGCTGGATGACGTCCGGCGGCCTTGGCACCATGGGCTATGGCCTGCCGGCGGCGGTGGGCGTGCAGATGGCCCATCGCGACGCGTTGGTGATTGACATTGCCGGTGAAGCCAGCGTGCAGATGACCATGCAGGAAATGTCGACGGCGATGCAGTATAATCTGCCGATCAAGATCTTCATCCTGAACAACGAATATATGGGCATGGTGCGCCAATGGCAGCAATTGCTGCATGGCGGGCGCTATTCCCATTCCTATTCGGAAGCCTTGCCGGATTTCGTCAAGATGGCGGAAGCGTTCGGCTGCCTGGGCCTGCGCGCTTCCAAGCCGTCCGAACTCGACGCCAAGATCATGGAGATGATCGACAGTCCCAAGCCGGTGCTGTTCGATTGCCGCGTCGATGCCACCGAAAATTGCTACCCCATGATCCCGTCCGGGGCGGCCCATAACGAAATGATCCTTTCCGCGCTGTCCGATGCGTCGGTGAGCGATGAAGGAAAGATGCTGGTCTGATGGCAAACGAACGTCATACGCTCACCGCCCTGGTGGACAATGAGGCGGGCGTGCTGGCCCGCGTGGTCGGCCTGTTCTCCGGCCGCGGCTACAATATCGAAAGCCTGACGGTGGGCGAGGTCGATCCGGCCGAGCGCACCTCGCGCATCACCGTGGTCACGTCGGGCCCCCCGGCAGTGATCGAGCAGATCGAGGCGCAGTTGAAGCGGCTGGTGCCGGTACATGCCGTCACCAACTGGACCTTCGCCACCGACGGGGTCGAGCGCGAAATGGCGCTGGTCAAAGTCGCCGGGGCCGACCGGACAGAGGCCAAGCAGACGGCGGCCAAATTGGGCGCCCGCGTGCTGGACGACAGGGGCCAGGCCACGGTGTTCGAGTTGACCGACGCGCCCGCCAATATCGGCAGTTTCATCGAGGCGATGCGGCCCCTGGGGCTTTGCGACGTCTCCCGCACCGGTGTTGCCGCCATCAGCCGCGATCCCGGCTGACGCGGTTAACCGCATCGCATGTGACATAAGCGCCAAACACAATTGCCCCGCCCGGCCCATATGGCTAAAAGGCGGGCGCCAACCGGAAAGGTCCTGAAATGCGGGTCTATTACGATCGGGATGCCGATCTCAATCTCATCAAGAACAAGAAAGTTGCCGTCATCGGCTTCGGCTCCCAGGGCCATGCCCATGCGCAGAATATGCGCGACAGCGGCGTCAAGGATGTGGTGATCGCGGCGCGTCCGGGCGCCAGCGCCAAGAAGGCGGAAGCGGCCGGCTTCAAGGTGATGAATGTCGCCGAAGCCGCCAAATGGGCCGACGTGATGATGATGGTGACGCCCGACGAATTGCAGGCCGATATCTGGAAGGCCGACCTCAAGGACAACATGAAGCAAGGCGCGGCGCTTTTGTTCGCCCATGGCTTCAATGTCCATTTCAAGCTGATCGAGCCGCGCCCCGACCTGGACGTGCTGATGGTGGCGCCCAAGGGCCCCGGCCACACCGTGCGCGGCGAATATTTGAAGGGCGGCGGCGTGCCCTGCCTGATCGCCGTCCATCAGGACGCGTCGGGCAATGCCCAGGATCTGGGCCTGTCCTATGCGTCCGCCATCGGCGGTGGCCGCGCCGGCATCATCGAGACCAATTTCCGCGAGGAATGCGAAACCGACCTCTTTGGCGAGCAGGCGGTTCTGTGCGGCGGCCTGGTCGAACTGATCCGCGCCGGTTTCGAAACCCTGGTCGAAGCGGGCTATGCGCCCGAAATGGCCTATTTCGAATGCCTGCACGAAGTGAAGCTGATCGTCGACCTGATCTATGAAGGCGGCATCGCCAACATGAACTACTCCATCTCCAACACGGCGGAGTATGGCGAATATGTCACCGGGCCGCGCATCATCACGCCTGAGACCAAGGCGGAGATGAAGAAGGTGCTGGACGATATCCAGACCGGCAAATTCGCTCGCGACTGGGTCTTGGAGAACAAGGCCGGCCAGACCTCGTTCAAGGCCATCCGCGCCCGCGGCGACGCCCATCCCATCGAGGAAGTGGGCAAGAAGCTGCGCGCCATGATGCCGTGGAT
>JAFECO010000148.1 GCA_018242085.1 Pseudomonadota bacterium | reverse complement strand
GGCGGCGAATGGGGCAGTTCCACCGCCTTCATCTATGAATGGGCGCCCAAGGGACGGCGGGGATTTTTCTCCAGCCTGCAGCAATCCAGCGTGGCGGGCGGCATGCTTTTGGGATCCGCCGCCGCTGCGCTGTTTGGCAGTCTCCTCAGCAAGACGCAGATGGCGGAATTCGGTTGGCGCATTCCGTTCTTGCTGGGCGTGCTGATCCTGCCGGTGGGATTCTATCTGTGGCGCTATGTGGAAGAGACGCCGGTCTTTGCCGCTCGTCTGGACAAGCCGGTGACGTTGCAAAACGGGATGCGGCTGGCCGTGCAGGCCGGCGGCATCATCGTGATCTGGACGGTGGCCTATTATGCCATCCTCACCTACATGCCTGTCTTCACCGCCCGTTATTCGCATCTGGGGCCGGCGGCGGCACTATGGTCCAATGCGCTCAGTCTTCTGGTCCTGGCCGTCACCATTCCTTTTTTCGGCATGATGGCGGACCGCATTGGGCGCAAGCCCTTGCTGCTGGCCGGGGCGGGAGGCTTTCTGCTTCTGTCCTATCCCTTGTTCCTGTTGATCGTGAACAGCCAAGGCACGGCGCCCATCGTGCTGGCGCAGATCGTTTTCGCGCTGTTGACGGCGATCTATTCGGGCGGCGCCCCCGCGGCGGTGACGGAGATTTTTCCCTCCGCCTCGCGACTGCTTTGGATGTCCACCGGCTACAGCCTGACGGTGGCCCTGTTCGGCGGGTTCGGGCCATATATTTCCACCCGGCTGGTCAAGATGACGGGATCGCCCCTGTCGCCGGTACTTTATATTGCCGGTTGCGCCGCCATTTCGCTGGTGGTGATCCTGCCGCTGAAGGAAACGCGCGATGACGGATAAGGATATGCAGCCCTGGCAATGGCCCGAAGCCCATTGGCGCCGCATCCTGAATCAAGCGCGAGCGGGCCGTCCGCTTCGCCCGCAAAGCTGGCCGGATGGCGCGCGCTGCGCTTTCGCCTTGTCCTTTGATTCCGATCACGAGACCAACGAGCTGCGTGACGGGGGAAAATCCATCGGGCGGCTGTCCTGGGGCCAGTATGGCGCGCGGGTGGGCGTGCCCCGAATTGCGGCTCTCTTGGCGCGCCATGGCGTGCGCGCCTCCTTTTACGTGCCGGCGGTAACGGCTCTGGTTCATCCCGACGAACAGCGGGCGCTCAGTGCCGCGGGGCATGAGATCGGCATCCATGGCTGGATTCATGAACTGAATTCCGGCCTGTCTTACGAAGACGAATTGGACCTGATGTTGCGGTCGTCGGACACGCTGACAAAAATCACCGGCAAGCGGCCGGTGGGCTTGCGGACGCCGTCCTGGGATTTCAGCCCTTCGACCTTGCGGATCCAGAAGGAGATGGGCCTGCTCTACGACTCCTCGCTGATGGCGGACGAGGATTGCTATGAGTTGCTGCTGGACGGCGAGCCCAGCGGCGTGATCGAGCTGCCGGTGGAATGGGTGCGTGACGATGCGGTCTATTTCATGATGAACCGCTTCCAGGCGCAGCGCCCCTATACCCCGCCCACGGACGTGTTCGACATTTTCCGGCGCGAATTCGACGCGGCCCATGACGAAGGTGGAATTTTTCAGCTCACTTGCCATCCCCATATCATCGGCTATCGCTCGCGCATCTGGATCCTGGACGAACTGATCCGGCACGCCAAAGCGCGGGGATCCGTCTGGTTCGCCACCCACGAAGAGGTGGTGCGCTGGGCCAAGGCCCATTCCGGCTGACACGCCCCAAAAATCTTCTTTGGTCCTGGGAACATTTCCGTCTCCGGTACATCCAATGGATATCCGGGAGCGCGACCTCGCGCTTCCGGGAAAGGAGATTTCCCATGCTGACCAGACTGACATTTGCCGCACTGTTGCTATTGCCCGCCGCGGCGCTTGCCCAGGCGCAGAAGCCCAATGACGCCCAGATCGCTCATATCGCCTATACCGCCGGCGTGTTGGACATCACCGCCGGCAAGCAGGCGCTGGCGAAAAGCGCCAATCCGGACGTCAAGGCGTTCGCCAGCGAGATGGTGCGCGATCACCAGGCGGTGAACGACAAGGCTTTGGCCTTGGTTAAAAAACTCAATGTCACGCCAGAGGACAATGCCACCAGCCAGGCCTTGACAAAGGGAGCAGCCGCCAAAGTGGCCGAACTGGGCAAGTTGTCGGGTGCTGCCTTCGACCGCGCCTATGTCGAAAACGAAGTCGCTTACCACAAGACCGTCAATGGCGCCCTGAAGGATACGCTGATCCCCAATGCCCAGAATGCGGAATTGAAATCCCTGTTGCAGACCGGCCTGTCGCTGTTTACCGCGCATCAGCAACATGCCGAACACCTGTCCATGTCGCTGGCGAAATGAATGTCCCATAAGTCCCGCACCGGACAGGTCATGGGCGCGCTGCTTCTGGTCTGGGCAACCCCTCACCCGGCCGAAGCAGCGCGCTATGTCGTTGAGATCAAGGACATGGCATTCGGGCCGGCGCCGCCGCATTTGAAGGTCGGCGACACGATCCTGTGGCGGAACGTCGATATGTTCCGGCACACGGCCACGGCGAAGCCCAGCTTCGACCTGGATCTGGCGCCGGGCGCGCAAGGGGAGGTGACGCTCAAGAATCCGGGCACCCTGACCGTGATTTGCCGCTATCATCCCAACATGACGATGCGGCTGGCGGTGGAAAAGGAATAGGAACCGCATGAGACAGGCAGCGCGCGATTATGTAGCCATGCCGGAGAAGCTGCTCTTGCGTCACGCCCAGGGCGGCGACCGGGATGCCTTCCGCGCGATCATGCAGCGGCACAATCAGCGACTGTTCCGCGTCGCCCGCGCGGTGGTGAGCAACGACGACGAGGCCGAGGATGTCTTGCAGGACGCCTATCTCAAGGCATTCGCCGCCATCGGATTGTTCCGCGGGGAATCCGGCCTCAATACCTGGCTCACCACCATCACATTGAATGAAGCGCGCGGGCGCTTGCGCCGCCGCCGTCCCAGCGAAAGTCTTGACGTCATGGAAGAAAGCGGAGTCCGTATCATTCCGTTCCCAGGCATGGCCGAAATCCCCGATCCCGAAGCCGAAGCGGTTCGCTCCGAAACCCGGCGCTTGCTGGAACGGGCGATCGACGGACTGCCCGGCGAATTCCGCCTTGTCTTTATGCTGCGCGAGGTTGAGGGCCTGTCGGTGGAAGAGACCGCGGCCCAGCTGGACCTCAATCCCCAGACCGTGCGCTCGCGCCTGTTCCGGGCGCGTCAAACTTTGCGCCAGTCCTTGATGTCCACCCTGTCCAGCGGGATGGAAGGCGTTTTCCCCTTCCTGGGCGCGCGCTGCAGCCGTATCGCCGACCGGGTGCTGGCGCGGCTCAGTGTCCCGGCGCCACCAGGTTGAACGGCGCGCCTTGCGGGTCCATCGCCTGCACCACCCACTGACCGCCCGGCACTTCCATCGGGCCGTTGAGGATTTTCCCGCCGCCGGCCTTGATCTTTTCGGTTCCCGCGTCGATCGACGGCACGTTGAAGTAGTAGCCCCAGAAGGGAACCGGGACCATGGCGGGCTTGGTCATCATGGCGCCGATTGCCGGGCCGCCCGCGGCGAATAGCTGATAGGTGCCCATCGGGCCCATGTCGACGGCCTGATCCTTGGTCCAGCCGAACAGTTTTTCGTAGAAGGAAAAGGCCGCCTGCCCATCGGATGCCATCAATTCGTTCCAGCCGACCGTGCCCGGCGTGCCGGCCGGCAGCGGAGCAGGCACATCCTTGACCAGGCCCTTGGCGGCATAGAAAACCGCCCCTTGCGGATCGGCGGCCATGGTGAAGCGGATGACGCCCGGCACTTCCTGCGGCGCGATATGGATGGTGCCGCCCAATTGGCGGATGGCGGCGGCCGTCTGATCGACATCGTCGGTCGAGATATATCCAAGCCATGCGGGCCGGGCTCCATGGCTGGCCATATCCGGCGTGATCGCCAGCATGCCGCCGACTGCCCGGTCGCCCACTTGAAAAAGCGTATAGGCGTGTCCGGGAACTCCGGAATCCTGCGCGGTCCAACCCACCACATCGCGATAGAATTTCTCGGCGGCCTTGGGATCGGTGGTGATCAGTTCATGCCAGAAAAATTGGCCGGCCATGTCCCGGTTCCTCTCTCTTTATTCCGCGGCGTTCTGATATTCGTCGTGACGGCGCACAAAGCTCAACGTGCCGGTTTCATTGCGGCCGAGCGGCGCGCGGTCCAGGATCATTAACGTGCCGATGATCTCTTCGGGTCCGCGCGCATAACTGGAATAAGTGTGGAACACCTCGCCATTCTTGTTCCTATAAAAAGCGCTGAGGCCGGGAAGCTCGTCATTGGCGCGGCTGGATGGTGTCTGCTGGAAATTGTAATCCACCGAACCCTGCGCCATCTGCTCCTTGGTGAAGGAGGCGTGATAGTCGTAATTGAAATCCCCGCCGAAGGACGAGGCCCAGGGGAACTTCCATCCCATGCGGGCCTTGTAGGCTTGTATCTCGTTCAACGGCGCGCGCGACACCGCCGTCCAAGTCACATCGTGATTGTTCAGGTGGGGCAGCGCGCCATCGACATGATCGGACAGGAACGAGCAGCCGGGGCAGCCGGCCTTGGCGCCGGGCGCCAGCATGAAGTGATAGATCATCAGCTGGCTGCGCCCGTCGAACAGGCCGGCTAGGGTCCTGCGGCCCTGTGGCGTGTCGAAATGATAGTCCTTTTCCACCCGGACCCAGGGCAGAGCTTGGCGGGCGGCGCGGACGGCGTCGCGCAGATGGGTTTCTTCCTTTTCCTTGAGCAGAAGCGCCTTGCGCGCCTTCAGCCATTCTTCGCGGTCGACGACGGGATGATCCATGGCGGCACCTCCTGATCCTATTCAAAGGCGGAAACAGGTTGATGTCAACCTTTGCACTTTTGCGACACTGTTGCCGGATTGCGGTTCCGCTTTTCCCTATTCGTGGTGCTGAAGACCCCGGTTGATCAGCTGGAAGAAGACCGGAACGAAGAAGATCGCAAGGATCGTCGCCGTCACCATGCCGCCGATCACGCCCGTGCCGATGTCGTTCTGGCTGCCCGCGCCCGCCCCGGATGCCACCGCCAGCGGGAACACGCCCGCGATGAAGGCGATGGAGGTCATCAGGATGGGACGAAGGCGCAGCCGCGCGGCTTCCAACGCCGCCTCCCGCGCCGTCATGCCTTTCTTCTCGGCATCCACCGCGAACTCCACGATCAGAATGGCGTTCTTGGC
>JAFECO010000147.1 GCA_018242085.1 Pseudomonadota bacterium | reverse complement strand
CTGGATGGTGCCCGACAGCCGCTCGGCCGGCACGCCCTGCTCTTCCCCGGCGACAATGAAGCTCGCCAGCACCGGCAAGACCGCGCCATTCATGGTCATCGACACGCTCATGCGGTCCAGCGGAATGCCGTCGAACAGGATTTTCATGTCCTCGACGGAATCGATTGCCACCCCGGCCTTGCCGACATCGCCCACCACGCGGGGATGATCGCTGTCATAACCGCGGTGGGTGGGAAGATCGAACGCCACCGACAGACCCATCTGCCCGGCTTTCAAATTCTGGCGATAGAAGAGGTTGGATTCCTCGGCGGTGGAGAAGCCGGCATATTGCCGGATGGTCCAGGGCCGGCCGGCATACATGCTGGCGCGGGGACCGCGGGTGAAAGGCGCCTGCCCCGGCCAGCCCGCCGCTTCGATCCCTTCCAGGTCGGCTTCGGTATAGAGCGGCTGGACCGGGATTCCTTCCGGGCTTTGCCAGACGAGATCCTGGGCACTGCGGGTCTTCAGTTCCCGCGCCACGGCCTCTTCCCAGTCTTTGCGATGGTCGGTCATGCGGCCATGTTCCCCAAAGGGCGGCGAAGCGCAAATCCTGGTGGGTTCGCTCCGCCTACGGAAGATCGAGTCCCGCAAACCGGCACTGACTCCATGACTGGCCTTGCCCACAAGATCTTGTGGTCCAGATTCCTTGACAATCAGCTAAATGTATGAGAACAAACGCAGATATCAAACAGGTTGGTGATTCGGGCCCGCTTCGTTCGCGGACCGTTCCGCCCCTTTACCGGGCATCCACAGACGCTCAAATCAAGCCCTTGATCGGATGGCGCTTTCCGCATCCGGGCGGGGACACCATATTGCCACCATGACCAACAGACCCGCCCAGGCCGCGAAAGTCAGCGCAATCCTGGGACCGACCAACACCGGCAAGACCTTCTTCGCCATCGAACGGATGCTGGCGCACAAGTCCGGCATGATCGGCCTGCCCCTGCGTCTTCTGGCGCGCGAGGTCTATGACCGCATCGTCCGCCTCCGGGGCGCGAATGAAGTGGCGCTGATCACGGGCGAGGAAAAAATCCTGCCCAGGACCGCCCGCTTCTATGTCTGCACCGTCGAAGCCATGCCGCTGGAGGTCTCTGTCGCCTGTCTGGTGGTCGATGAAATTCAGCTTTGCGCCGATCCGGAGCGCGGCCATGTCTTCACCGACCGGCTTCTGCATGCCCGCGGACTGGAAGAGACGCTGTTCCTGGGCGCCGAAAGCATGCGAGGCGCCATTCAGCGCTTCATTCCCAAAACCTGGTTCATCACCCGGCCCCGCTTTTCCGATCTGGCTTATACCGGCGCGAAAAAACTCACGCGCCTGCCGCGCCGCTCCGCCGTGGTGGGCTTCAGCGCCGAGGATGTCTATGGCATCGCCGAGATCGTGCGCCGTCAGCGGGGCGGCGCGGCGGTGGTGCTGGGCGCGCTTTCGCCCCGCACCCGCAACGCCCAGGTCGCGCTCTATCAATCGGGCGATGTGGATTTCCTGGTGGCCACCGACGCCATCGGCATGGGCCTCAACATGGATGTCGATCATGTGGCATTCGCCGGCCGCGAGAAATTCGATGGTCGCGGTTTTCGCCCGTTGACGCCGGCCGAGACCGGCCAGATCGCGGGGCGCGCAGGCCGTTACATGAATGACGGCACATTTGGAGTCACGGGCGAGTGCGAGCCCTTTGAAGAAGAAATCGTCAGCCGGGTCGAAAGCCATCGCTACGATCCGGTCAAGGTCCTGCAATGGCGCAACCCTTTACTCGATTTCCGGTCGATTACCGCGTTGCTGGAAAGTCTCGACGCCCCGCCGCCCGAACGGGGATTGGGCCGTGCCCGTCCGGCATCCGATGCGATCGCGCTGCATCATCTTTCGAACGAGGCCGATATCCAGGCGCTGGCGAACACTGCGTCCCATGTGCGCAAGCTTTGGGACGTCTGCCAGCTGCCCGATTTCCGGAAACTATCCCCGGACGAACATGCCAGGATGGTGCGCACGCTGTTTCTCTATCTGATGAGCGATAGCGGCCATATTCCTGACGACTGGATGGCACGGCAGATCGCCCGGCTCGATGTGACAGAAGGCGATGTCGCGACCCTGTCGGGGCGCCTGGCCCAGATCCGCACCTTCACCTATGCCGCCCATCGTCCGGGCTGGACCGGTGACGGCGCCCATTGGCAAGGCGCCACCCGCGCCGTCGAAGACCGGCTGTCCGATGCGCTGCATGAGCAACTCACCCAGCGCTTCATCGATCGGCGCACCTCCGTGCTGATGAAACATATGCGCGACGATGATGCCGCCGATGTGAAGCTGGAAGAAGATGGAGGCGTGCTGATCAGCGGCGAATTGATCGGGCGGCTGGACGGATTCCGTTTCACACCCGACCCGCGCGCGTCCGAGGATGGCAACGGCCCTTTGCATGCCCGCATGGTGCGAGCGGCGGCGATGCGCGGCCTGGAAGGCGAGTTTCTGTCACGCGCCAAAGCGCTGGCGGACGCGCCCGACAGCGCCATCAGCCTCAGCGAACATGGCAAGCTTTGGTGGGATGGAGCGATTGTCGGGCATTTGACCGCAGGACCGACGCCGCTGACGCCGGCAATCACGCTGATCGCGGATGAATTGTTGAAAGGCGCATCCCGTGCCGCCGTGCAGATGCGGCTGGAAGCCTGGCTGTCGGCGCGCCTGGAGGCGCGGCTCGAACCGCTCCTGGCGCTCGGCCGGGCGGCGGAAGCGAAGGCGGGAAGCGCCACCGCCCTGCCCGCCCAAGCGCGCGGCCTGGCGCATCAATTGGCGGAGAATTTCGGCGCCCTGGACCGTGCACCGCTGGCGCTGCCGGAGAAACTGGGCCCCATCCTGCGCGCCTTGAAACCGTTCGGCGTCTGGGCGGGCCGGCACACCGTCTATCTGCCCAAATTGCTGCGACCGGATGCGGCCGGGTTGCTGGCGCTGCTGTGGGGCGTCTGGACCAAACAGCCGCAATTGCCCGGCCCGCCCGCGCCCGGCCTCACCTCTTTCACGCCGTCCGCTGAACCGCGCGCGTTTCTGCACGCTGCCGGTTTTGCCGTGATCGGCGGCCGCGCCATTCGTTTCGACATGCTGGAACGTGTAGAAAGTGAACTGGACCAGGCCGCGATCAGCGGCGCCGATGCCGCGACCATATTGCCGAAACTGGTTTCGCTGCTGGGAACCGGCAATGACGATGCCAAAGCCGTTCTGGCCGCGCTGGGCTGGCGCCTGACGGACGTGAAGGACGCATCGCCGGTTTGGCGCAGGCGCAAGGCAAAGCCGCGCAAGGCAGCACCCGCCAAAAACAGGCCTTCCCAACATTCGCCTTTTGCGGGCCTGAAGGAGTTGATGGTCAAGTGACCGCCACGCGGATCGACAAGTGGCTTTTCCACGCCCGCTTTTTTCGCACCCGGGTCCTGGCCCAGGCCGCCGCCAGCGCCGGGAAAGTGCGATTGAATGGCATTCGTGTGGAGAAGCCCGCCCAAACCCTCAAGCCCGGCGATATCCTCACTCTGCGCAGGGGTAGCGAGATTGTCGCGCTCAGGGTGGTGGCCCTGGCCGAACGGCGGGGCCCCGCGCCGGAAGCGCAGCGGTTGTACGAAATCGTCGCGGACTGACCGCTTGCTATCGCGGCCCGCGAGTTTTATGGACCTAACCGCTTACTAGCGCCGCCTGGAGCCTGCCCATGACCTATGTCGTCACCGAAGCCTGCATCAAATGCAAGTTCATGGATTGCGTCGAAGTCTGCCCGGTGGACTGCTTCTATGAAGGCGAGAACATGCTGGTGATCAATCCGGACGAATGCATCGATTGCGGCGTCTGCGAGCCGGAATGCCCGCCCGAAGCGATCAAGGCCGATACCGAGGCGGGGCTGGAAAAATGGCTTTCGGTCAATGCCGAATACTCCAAGACCTGGCCCAATATCAGCCAGAAGGGCGAGGCCCCCGCCGATGCCAAGGACTGGCAGGGCGTGCCGGACAAGTTCGAGAAGTACTTCGATCCCAAGCCCGGTTCTGGCTCCTAAAAGCCGGTCCATTTAAGTTGACACCGTTCGGCGCGCGCTTTCCCAAGCGGGCCGCCGGTTCTCGATTCGGGACAATGGATCAAGGACTTGGCTGGAGCCTCGCGGTAAGGAATTTGAAAGAAACGCCGCCTTTTCAACGACTTGTGACGATTTTCCTTCCTTTTTGCATCAACCTGTGATAGGGTTGCTTTCAATCTGATCAGGCATGAATCAAACCCGCCGGCACCCCCCGGCGTGTTTCAGCCATATTGATGTGAAATTATCATGCGTACCGGATCCTGCCGGACGCCAACGGAAGTGACGATGACCGCACCCAAAGCCCATACGCCTGCCGCCAAGCCGGCCCTCGCGCCTGCCAAGAAAGTCCCCGCCAACTCCAACAAGAAGCACGAATTCAAGACCAACGACCATGTGGTCTACCCGACCCATGGCGTCGGCAAGGTTTCCGGCATCGAAGAAAAAGAAGTCGCCGGAGCAAGACTGGAACTGTTCATCATCGAGTTCGAGAAGGACAAGATGACCTTGCGCGTGCCGACCATGAAAGCCAAGGCCGTGGGCATGCGCAAACTCTCCTCTCCGGAAGTGGTGGGCAACGCCCTGAACACGCTCAAGGGCCGTGCCCGGATCAAGCGCACCATGTGGTCGCGCCGGGCGCAGGAATATGAAGCGAAGATCGATTCCGGCGACCTGGTGTCGATTGCCGAAGTGGTGCGCGACCTGCACCGCGCCGGCGGCCAGCCGGAGCAGAGCTATTCCGAGCGTCAGCTTTACGAAAAAGCCCTGGCGCGCATGGCCCGCGAAGTGGCCGCCGTGGAGCGCACCGACGAACAGACCGCCGTCAAGCGCGTCGAAGGCATGCTGACCAAGAAAGCCGCTTAATACAGCGCCCCGGGCCATTCGCTTCGCGGTCCTCGCCCTGCAGATACTGATAAAGAGCCCGGCAACACTGCCGGGCTCTTTTATTTTACAAGCTCGATTTGCCGGGGATTGGAAAGCGCCATTTCCCGCCGGCCGTTGAAATCTTCCACGATGCCCCGCACGCGAACGTCGCGCCCGACAAGTTCTTCAAGGACCAGATCGCTGTCGCGGAACGCCTTGCGGTCCTCCGGCGCGACAATCGCCGAAAGACCTTTGCGGTAATCCTCGTTGAAATCCAGAAAGACCCGCCCGTCATGGCTGGCGACATTGACGATGCGGCCTTGAACGATCTGAAAGCTTCCCGCCGGCGCAT
>JAFECO010000146.1 GCA_018242085.1 Pseudomonadota bacterium | reverse complement strand
CTTCTGACGGCCTTGCGGCGAGACTTCGCACTGACCGTCGCCGACCTGCCGCCGGTTTGGACGGCCTGGACCTATCGCGCCTTGCAAAGCGCGATCCGCATCGTCCTGGTGACGCGGCTGTCGGTTCCGCATGTGCATCTGGTGCGGCGCCAGTTGAATTTGCTCTCCTTGCAGAAGCTGGACACGATCCCGCTCACCCTGGTCTGCAACGCCGTCAATGGCGACCGGCAGAATATGCTGTCGATCCGCGCGGCGGAGCGGGCGATCGGCCGACCCTTCGATATCGTGATTCCCGAAGATGCTCGCGTGATGGAAGCTGCCTGCAATCAGGGGCTGGACATCGCGGCGGTGAAGCGGGGCACGAAGCTGGAGAAAGCGACGGCCCAGCTTGCCGAGGTGATGACCGCGGAAGCGCTGGCGGTGCAATCGGTTTTCAATTTGCGGTGACGCATGCTGTTCAAGGAAGACATTCCCCGTGATGGGCACCAGGCCGAGGCCGGCGCGCGAGGGTTGGCGACCATCGAAGACGGCACCGCGCTGCGCCTCAGGATCCACGAAAGGCTGCTCGATCTTCTCAATCTCAGCCTTCTCGACAAGACGCCTCGCGAGACTTTGCGCGTGGAAATACGCGGCGTTGTGGCGCAATTGCTCCTGCAGGAAAAGCGCCTGCTCACGGTCAGCCAGATCGATCAACTGGTCGATGACGTCCTGGATGAATTGCTGGGCCTGGGACCGCTCGAGCCGCTGCTCAAGGACGAAACCGTCAACGATATCCTGATCAATACCCACAAGATGGTTTTCGTCGAACGCCGGGGCAGGCTGGAACTGACGAATATCCATTTCCAGGACACCAAACATCTTCTCCGCATCATCAACAAGATCGTGTCGGCAGTCGGGCGCCGTGTCGATGAATCGCAGCCAATGGTCGATGCCCGCCTGGCGGATGGAAGCCGCGTCAACGCGATCATCCCGCCCCTGGCCGTGGACGGTCCGCTTGTGTCGATCCGCAAATTCGCCACCACGCCCATTCACATGGCGAAGCTGGTCGAGTATCGCAGCATCAGCGACGAGATGGCGAGCCTGATGCAGGCGGTCGTCAAGTGCCGGCGCAATGTGCTGATTTCCGGCGGAACCGGTTCCGGCAAAACCACGTTCCTCAACGCGCTTTCCGCCTTCATCGACCATCGCGAGCGGGTGGTGACCATCGAGGATTCGGCGGAACTGCAGCTGCAGCAACCGCATGTGTGCCGCCTGGAAACCCGCCCTTCCAACATCGAAGGCCGTGGCGAGATCACCCAGCGCGACCTGGTGCGCAATGCCCTGCGCATGCGGCCGGACCGGATCATCGTGGGCGAAGTCCGCGCCGGAGAGGCGTTCGACATGCTGCAATCCATGAATACCGGCCATGACGGCTCCATGACCACGGTTCACGCCAACAACCCCCGCGATGCCCTGGCACGCGTGGAACAGATGATCGGCATGGCGGGGCTGGATCTTTCTCCGCGCTCGATACGCCAGCAGATCGCATCCGCCATCAATGTCGTGGTGCAGGTCGAACGCATGGAAGATGGCGGCCGGCGCGTGGTCTCCATCTCCGAAATCGTCGGCATGGAGCAGGAGGTCATTTCGATTCAGGAAATCTTCCGGTTCCGCCGCCGTCAGGTCGGCAGCGACGGGTTGATCCATGGCGATTTCGAGACCACCGGCATCCGGCCCAAGGTCATGGACCTGATCGCTGCGCGCGGCATTGAAATTCCTCCGATCAATTTTGCCCCCGGCAGAAAGTCGGTCTGAGATGCAGATCTTGCTGGCAGTCTCGATCTATGTGGTCGCCTTCCTGGCGGTAATTCTCGCCGTTTATGCGGTCGCCCAGCTCGTCTTTTCCTCCGGAGACCGCAAGGGCAGGATCAATCGCAGGCTGTCGATGCTGGCATCCGGCATGGATCATCAGGACGTTTACAGCAGGTTGGTGCGCCGTGCGGCATTGTCGCAGAGCGGCGGGCTGCTGCCGCGCACCTACAACCGCTTCTGTCTCGCATGCCAGCAGGCTGGGATCGAGATCGCGCCCCGGAGCATCATTCTTGGCGTATTGGGACTGGCGGGTTTGCTTTGGCTCGTCTCCCTTTCGGCGTCCCGCGCCGCTTCCTTCTCAGGCGGCATCGCGAATATCGCCATGACGCTGGTCGCGAGCCTGATCATTTCCCTGACAATGGCCTGGCTCTGGATCAGCCGCAGGCAGGCAAATCGGATGCGGTTGCTGGAAGAGCAGATGCCTCTGGCGCTGGATGTCGTGAATCGTGCGCTCAGGGCAGGGCATCCGGTTATTTCCGCGGTTCAGCTTGCAGGCAATGAAATGGGCGATCCGATCGGCTCGGAGTTCGGCCTGATCGTGGACGAAACCACATATGGGTCCGAATTCCGGGAGGCCCTGACGAATTTTGCCCGGCGCACGGGATCCCAGGACGCGCATTTCTTCGCCGTCAGCGTCGGCATTCAGGCCGACACGGGCGGCAATCTCGCGGAGATATTGGAAGGTCTTGCCGCCGTGATCCGCGGGCGGGCCACGCTCGCAAAACGCGTCAAAGCCCTTTCCAGCGAGGGGCGCGCTTCCGCGCTGCTGTTGAGCGTGCTGCCAATCCTGATGATCTCCGGCCTGATGCTGATTCATGCCGAGTTCTACACGGCCAAATTCTCCGATCCGATTTTCTGGCCCACGGTCGGCGTCATCGGCGTTCTGTACTTGATCGGGTGGTGGATGATCCACCGGATCATCAATTTCAGATATTAGGAGATGGCCATGTCGGTACATCTGGACCTGATCATCGAAGCGGTCGTCTTCCTCACCATTGTGGGGGTCACCTGGGTTTTCGGGCGGGAGATAGAGCGCGCCGCTGCTCAGCGCAGGCGATTGGGCGTTCAACAAGGAACCGTCTCCAGTTCTGCGCCGCTGTTGCAGGAAGAGGGAACGGACAACCGCTTCTTCCAATGGATCCGGGCCTCGACCTCCATCAGCGAGCCGGTGGAGCAGGAGAGATTGCGCGGCGAACTGCTGCTGGCCGGTTTCGAGAATCCGGCGGCGCCAGTCTGGTTCGTGATCGCCCGCTTTCTTCTGGCGATCGGGCTGCCCCTGCTTTTTCTGCTGTCGCGCATCGTCATGGCGAAAACGCTCGGCGGCGCCAGCTTCATTTTTGGGATAGCGGCTTTTTGCGGAATCGGCTTTCTGGCGCCGTCCTTTTTTGTGAGGCAACGGGCGCGCACGCGGCGGCAGGATCTGGAGATCGAGTTTCCCGATGCGCTGGACCTGATGGTGGTCTGTGTCGAGGCCGGGCTCGGCATGGATGCCGCCTTTATCCGTGTCGGTGAGGAGATCCAGGAATCGCATCCGCGCATTTCGCGGGAATTCGGCCGGCTGGCGGAAGAATTGCGCGCGGGCCGCAGCCGCACCGAGGCCCTGCGCGCCATGGCGGACCGCTGCAACGTGGCGGGTATCCGCTCCTTTGTCGCGCTGGCGATTCAGACCGATGCGCTCGGCGCCAGCATCGCGCAGACATTGCGCACCTATTCCGCCGAAATGCGGAGCACCCGCTTTCTCAAGGCCGAAGAGCGCGCCATGCGGATTCCCGTGCTGATGACCATACCTTTGGTCGCCTGCATTCTTCCCGTCATTATCGGGGCGCTGATGCTGCCGGCCGTTATCGACGTGGTCCGCTATCTCGGGCCCGCACTGAGGGGCCAATAGGGAGGCAAGGCATGAAAGGCATATTGCGCTTTGTCGGCATCTGCGTCTTTCCCTTGGCGGGCGTGAGCGTTGCCGCCTGCGTGCCCTTCCTGGATGGCGATTTCTGGCGATCCCGGCCTCCGGCCGGCACGCGGGCCGTTCAGGCGGACTTGCGGCCTTCCATCGGCTATTACGAGCGCGCCGCGACCGCGATCAACGACCGCCGCTATGCGCTCGCGCTTGAATATCTGCAGGCCGCCCGGAGCCAGAAGCCGGACGATGTCCGGGTGCTGACCGCATTCGGCGTTATTTACGACAAGCTGGGAAGGTTCGACCTGAGTGCCCGCTATTATAGCCAAGCCGCCGCGCTGGACCCGAAATCCCGGATCATCGCGGCGGACATGGATTATTCCCGGAAGCTGCAAGGCATTTCCGGATCCGGCCCAGTGGCGGTTGCGGCGAATGCCGCGCCGGACCAGGGCCCAAAGATCCAAACCCAAGCTGCCGCGACGACAGAGGTCGCGCCGCATCCATTGACGGTGGCGGCGGAACCCGACCAGGAAGCGGTTCGCACGGCTCAACTCCCAACTCCTCGCAAGGGCACAACCGCTCCGGCGCAAACCGCGATGAAAGCGTTTTTTCTGACCGGCCATCCGCTGACGATCGTCGATGCGTCGGGCCGCAGCGATACGGACAAGTCCGTGAGAACCTATTTGTCCGGCTTGGGCTGGTCCGTCGCCAAAGACGATGCAGCCAAATTGCCGGCCCGGCCGCAAACCACCATCGTTTATGAGGAAAGCATGATCACGGCCGCCAAGGCATTGGCGCGTACGCTTTCGCTTCCGATGCATCTTTCCGCCAGCGAGAATGTCGAGGGATTGCAGCTCATCCTGGGGGGTGACGTTTCGGTGAACACGCTCACGGTAAAATCGCTGCAAGCGCACCGGCGTCAACTTGCGTCGGCGATTTCAAAGCCTAAGACACAGGAGTAGATGAAATGCGGTGGAAAGCGGCTGCAATTATCCTCGCTTTGGCGGCGAATGGCGCGCTCCTGTCGGCCGGCCCGGCGCAAGCGGGCCTGTTTGGAGGAACGGCAGCGCCTGCACTCGGCGCCGATGACAGAATCGTGAGCCAGATCCAGCAAGCCCTTGATGATCAGCGCTTTGTCGATGCGGGTTCGTTGCTGGACCGGGCGCTTATTTCGGGCAGCGCCGATCCCAGGCTGGCGCTTCTGGCGGGCGAGCTCAACCTTTCCAGAGGCCGATACGATGCCGCCCTGGCGAGCTTCAAGCAGGTCGACGCCCAGCCGACCCTGCGCGCCCGTGCACTGGAGGGGGAGGGGATCGGCATGTCGCTGCTCGGCCGCACCGATGATGCATTGCCGGTCCTGGAAACGGCCGTATCGCTCAATCCGAATGGCTGGCGCGCCTGGAATACGCTCGGCGTGATCTATGACCGCCGCCATGACTGGTCCAAGGCCGATGCCGCTTACGATCATGCCATGACGGCGTCCAATGCGTCGCCGCTGGTGTTGAACAATCGCGGCTTCTCGCGCCTGTCACAAGGCAGGCTGGAT
>JAFECO010000145.1 GCA_018242085.1 Pseudomonadota bacterium | reverse complement strand
TCCAGCCCGAAGGCGATATTCCTGGCGACATTCATGTGCCGGAACAGCGCATAATGCTGGAACACGAAACCGGCCTTGCGCTCGCGCGCCGGCATGTCCAGCCAGTTCATGTCGGCGAAACGCACCGTTCCCTGATCCGCGCCTTCCAGCCCGCCCAGAATGCGCAGCAAGGTGGTCTTGCCCGAACCGGATGGACCCAGCAGCGCCACGAACGCACCTTGCGGCGCGGTCAGGCTGGCGCCGTTGAGCGCCGCGAAAGCGCCGAACCGCTTGAACAGAGAATCGATGATCAGCGACATGCGCTCTCCTAATGCCGGTGAACCGCGGCCAGTTCGTCGGCGTAACGCCATTCCAGGAAGGATTTCAGCGCCAGGGTCAGCAGCGCCAGCAAAGCCAGCAGCGCCGCCACGGAAAAGGCGCCCACATAATCGTAATTGTTGTAGAGCAACTCCACATGCAGCGGCATGGTGTTGGTCTGGCCCCGAATATGCCCCGACACCACCGACACTGCGCCGAACTCGCCCAGTGCGCGGGCATTGCAGAGCAGGACGCCGTAGAGCAATCCCCATTTGATGTTCGGCAAGGTGACGCGCCAGAAGGTGGCGAAGCCCGACGCACCCAGGGACAAAGCAGCTTCCTCTTCCTCGCGGCCCTGATCGGACATCAACGGGATCAGCTCGCGCGCCACAAAGGGAAAGGTCACGAAGATGGTGGCGAGCACGATGCCCGGCAACGCGAACAGGATATGAATGTCATGATCGGTGAGCCAGGAGCCGAACCAGCCCTGGCGGCCGAACACCAGCACATAGATCAGGCCCGCCACCACCGGCGATACCGAGAAAGGCAGATCGATCAACGTCACCAGAAACGCCTTGCCGGGAAAATCGAATTTGACGATGGCCCAGGACGCGGCGATGCCGAACACCGTGTTCAGCGGCACGGCAATGGCCGCCGCCAGCAGGGACAGGCGGATCGCCGCCAGCGTGTCGGGATCCGTGACGGCGGCCCATACCGGTCCTAGGCCCATCGCCAAAGCCTCGCTGAACACCACCAGCAAGGGCAGGGCCAGAAACAATCCGATAAATACAAAAGCGATGCCGCATAGAAGATAGCGCAACAGCGGCGGATCGTCGGTGGCGGCGCGGTTCTTTTTCATCGCCGTTTCGCCGCCCAGACTTGCAAGCCGTTGAGCGCCAGGAGCAGCACAAAAGACGCCGCCAGCATCACCACACCGATGGAGGCGGCGCCCGCATAGTCGAATTGTTCCAGCTTGGTGACGATCAGAAGCGGGGCAATTTCCGATTTCATCGGCAAATTGCCGGCGATGAAGATGATCGAACCATATTCTCCCACGCCCCGCGCGAAGGCGAGCGCGGCTCCGGTCAACAGGGCCGGCAGCATCATCGGCACCACCACCCGCAAAATCGCCTGGGGCCGCGTCGCGCCCAAAGTCGCGGCCGCTTCTTCCAGGTCCCGGCCCAGATCCTGAAGCACCGGCTGCAAGGTGCGCACCGTGAAAGGCAGGCCGATGAAGATCATCGCCACCAGCACGCCCCAGGGCGTATAGGCGACCTTGATGCCATGCTGCGCCAGCACGCTTCCCACCCAGCCGGTAGGCGCATAAAGCGTGGAAAGCGCGATCCCCGCCACCGCCGTGGGCAGCGCGAAGGGCAGATCGATCAGCGCATCCATCAACCGCTTGCCGGGAAAGCGGTAGCGCACCAGCACCCAGGCGACGACGAAGCCGAACAACGTATCAATGGCCGCCGCGGCGAGCGCCATGCCGAACGACAGGCGCAGCGCCGCCAGCACGCGGGGCGCGGAAACCGCCGCCCAGAAGTCTTCCAGATGCAGGCTGAACGGCCTCAGCACCAGCGCCAAAAGCGGCACCAGCACGATCCCGGTCAGATAGAAAAGCGTGAATCCCAAAGAAAGCCCGAAGCCGGGAAACCGGCTTCGGGTGCTTCGGGAGAAAATCGTCGCTGCGGTCATCGTCCCGGCTGATAGATTTTGTCGAACACCCCGCCATCGGCGAAATGCGTCTGCTGTGCCTTGGCCCAGCCGCCGAAATCACTGTCGATGGTGGCAAGGGGAATGTTCGGGAAATTGGCTTTGTACTTTGCCAGGATCGCGGGATTGCGGGGGCGGTAGAAGTCCCTGGCCTCGATCTCCTGCGCGTCTTGCGAGTAGAGATAATTCACGAAAGCTTCCGCCACTTTGCGGTTGTTGTGGCGGTCGATATTCCTATCGACCAGCGCCACGGGCGGCTCGGCCAGGATGGAGCGCGAGGGGTAGACGATTTCGTATTTGCCCGGGGCTTCCCTCAAAGCCAGATGGGCTTCATTTTCCCAACTCAGCAGCACATCGCCCAATCCGCGCTTGGTGAACGTCACGGTCGATCCCCGCGCGCCGCTGTCCAGCACCGGCACGTTGCGATAAAGCGCGCCGACAAATGCCTTCGCTTTATCGGAATTGCCGCCGGGCGACTTCTCCGCAAAGGACCAGCCCGCCAGATAGGCCCAGCGCGCCCCGCCCGAGGTTTTGGGGTTGGGCGTGATCACCTGGATGCCCGGCTTCACCAGATCGGACCAATCCTTGATCCTTTTGGGATTGGCTTTGCGCACCAGGAACACGATGGTTGAGGTGTAGGGCGTGGAATTCTGCGGCAGCCGCTTCTGCCAGCCGGCGGGCAGCAATTTCGCCTTGGCGGAAATCGCGTCGATATCGGCGGCCAACGCCAATGTCACCACATCGGCCTGCAAGCCATCGATCACCGCGCGGGCCTGGGCGCCCGAACCGCCATTGCTGGTGGAAAGGATCACCGCATCGCCGGTCTTGGCCTTCCATTGTTTGGCAAAGGCGGCGCCCAGATCCTTGTAAAGCTCGCGGGTGGGATCGTAGCTGACATTGAGAAGCTTGATCTCGGCGGCGTTGGCCATGGACGCGGCCATTGCAAGGGCCGCGGCGGCAAGGAGAAAAACGCGACGCATGAGAATGACACTCCTTGCCAGCGACACCGGATTGTTTCCCTTTAATCTCGATAGAGTCAATAGAGATTAAGCCCGGCGCACGCCAATGCAACGCGAAAGTCGCCGCGGCGCTGCAAACCACAGGACGAATGGCGGATTTAAAGCGCGCCGGCCCGGCGCATTTGGGCCGCCGCGGACGCGAGCGAGCGCGATTCCAGCACATCCGCCGTGGCGTCACGCGCCAGCGCCATCACTTTGCGGATGCCGCAGACGGCTTCGTCGAAACAGTCGTCGCATTTGCGATAGGCCATCACGCTGACACAGGGCGTGAGCGCCAAAGGGCCGTCCGTGACCCGAAGCACATCGGCAAAGCTGATATCCTTGGCGGACCTGCCCAGGGAATAGCCGCCGCTGCGGCCCCGATGGCTGCGCACGATTCCGGGCTTTTTCAGCTCCAAAAGGATCTGTTCCAGGAATTTCTTGGGTATGTTTGCGCTGTCAGCGATTTCAGCGATCTGGATCGGCTGCCCATCGGCGCGGGCGGCAAGGACCAGGAGCGCGCGCAAAGCGTAATGGGATTTCTGAGAGAGCATGGGCCCACCATACACGATAATCCCCATCGTCTAACACGTGGAACCATCGCGAAATTGTTATGATACGGCGACAGCTTGCGACAACCCGGCCCTATCCTGGCAGAGGTTTGCGCTATACTTGGACATCGGCTCCTGAAGGAGCCGGAAGCGGGCGGTAACGCCGGGGCCTGTGGGTCCGCGCCAAGCCCGCTGAGGTCACCCATCGCCATCGCTTGAGGGTTCGGAGACGACGCGCCTATGACTTGGATCGTCCGCGTTGCGCTGGACCGGCCTTACACCTTTCTCGTGCTCGCCATCGTCATTCTGATCTTCGGGCCGATGGCGGCGTTGCGCACGCCCACCGACATCTTCCCCAATATCGGCATCCCGGTGGTGGGTGCGGTGCTGCAATATAACGGCCTGTCCCCCGCCGACATGGCCGGGCGCATCGTCACGCCTTACGAGCGGCTGGTCCCCACCGCCGTCAACGATATCGAGCATATCGAAAGCCAGTCCATCGCCGGCAACGGCGTGATCAAGATCTTCTTCCAGCCCCATGTCGATGTCGCGGTCGCCACCGCGCAGATCACCGGCGCCTCCCAATTCGTGATCCGTGGCATGCCCCAGGGCACCAATCCGCCGTTCCTGGTCAATTACAACGCCTCGACCGTGCCGATCCTGCAGCTGGCATTGTCGTCCAAGACGCTTTCGGAACAACAAGTGCTGGATCTTGCCCAGACCACGCTCAGGCCCGGCTTGATCTCGGTTCCCGGCGCCACCTTTCCGGCGCCTTATGGCGGCAAGTCGCGCAACGTGCAGATCGATCTCGATCCCACCGCGATGCAGGCGCATCACATCTCCGCCACCGATGTGCAGGCCGCGATCGGCAACCAGACCCAGATCATCCCGGCCGGCAACATCAAGATCGGCAGCTATCAATATGTGGTGAAGCTGAACAACGCCGCCGACTCGATTCCGGGCCTGAACAATATCCCGATCAAGGTGGTCGACGGCGCCACCGTCTTCATGCGCGACGTGGCCCATGTGCGCGACGGCAGCCCGCCTCAGACCACTATCGTGCATGTCGATGGCAGCCGCGCCGTGCTGATGACCGTCTTGAAGAACGGCGCCGCTTCGACCCTGGACGTGGTCCAGGGCATCAAGGACGTGCTGCCCCGGCTGAAACTGCAATTGCCGGATTCCTTCAAGATCGACCTGCTCAACGACCAGTCGATCTTCGTCAAGGCGGCGATTTCCGGCGTGGTGCGTGAAGGCGCGCTGGCCGCGGCGCTGACCAGCCTGATGATCCTTCTGTTCCTGGGAAGCTGGCGTTCCACCGTCATCATCGCCACCTCGATCCCGCTATCCGTTCTCGTGGCGCTGATCGCGCTTTGGGCCACCGGCCAGACGCTCAACATCATGACCTTGGGTGGCCTCGCCCTGGCGGTCGGCATCCTGGTCGACGACGCCACCGTCACCATCGAGAACATCAATTGGCATCTGGAACACGGCAAGGATGTGCGCACCGCCATCCTGGACGGGGCACGCCAGATCGTGCAGCCCGCCTTTGTCGCCCTGCTCTGCATCTGCATCGTGTTCGTGCCCATGCTGACCCTGGAAGGCGTGGCGGGCTATCTGTTCATTCCCATGGCGATGAGCGTGGTCTTCGCCATGATCGCCTCCTTCATCCTGTCGCGCACCCTGGTGCCCACTTTGGCCATGTATCTGCTGAAGCCGCATCTCAGCCATGCCGGCGAC
>JAFECO010000144.1 GCA_018242085.1 Pseudomonadota bacterium | reverse complement strand
GAAGACGGGCTTAGCTTCATCCGCGCCGACGAACGGCGGATGCGCCAGGTGCTGATCAATCTTCTGGCCAATGCGGTGAAATTCACGCCGCCGGGCGGGCACATCGGGCTCGCCATGCGCCGGACGCAAAAAGGATTGCTGATCGAGGTCAGCGACACGGGGATCGGAATTCCCGCCGACAAGATCGATCTGGCGATGGAGCCGTTCAGCCAGGTGGAAGCGGACATCAACCGCAGCTACCAGGGCACGGGGCTGGGCTTGCCGCTGGCCAAGCGGCTGGTGGAGCTGCATGGCGGGACATTGTCGCTTCGGAGCCAGGTGAATTCCGGCACGGTGGTTTCCATCATCCTGCCGCCCGACCGGGTGGTGGACGATCCGGACATGCTGTTCGCCGTCAAGGCCGCGGGCTGACGCCGCGTTTCGCCGGCGTCAGGCCGCCGCGCCGGCCACCACCAGCACCAGGGTCGCGCCGATCACCAATGCGGCGATGGCAAAAGCGGTGAGCCAGGACAAAGTGTGGCCCAGCTTGGGGCGGGGGATATCGTACACTTCGGGGACGTGGCGCATATGTTCCACCTCAGGACAGATTGATCTGTCCTTCAAGGCGATGCATCGGCCGTGCCGCGCCGCGCAGCGGTGACGCCTAATCGCGGGCCATGCGGAGATAATTCTCGATTTCCGCCTTGCGGGCCGCGGAAAGATCGGTGAAGGGCGGGCGCTGATAGCTGGCGGGCTTTCCCATCTGGACCGTCATCGCATATTGCATGATGCCATATTGATCCAGGCCGTCGCGCGATCCGTACAGTCCCGCGATCTTCTTTTGCAGCGCCGCATAAGGGCCATGCACATCCTTGCCGCTGCGGGCGATGGCGAAGAGATCGGCCAATTCGCGGCAATAGGGCCCGGCTTCCTGGATGATGCCGCCCATGCCGTGGGTGAGGGCGATTTCCAGATTTTCGTAAGCGCCGGTGATCACGTTCATCTCCGGGAAATTGGTGATGAAGGCGGTATAGCCCTTGGCGTCGGACGTGGAATCCTTGATCCCTTTGAGGTTGGTGTAGCGCTTGAGGCTTTTGACCAGATCGATGGGGACCGGCACCGCGCTCCAGCGCGGCACATGATAGAGATAGAAGGCAAGGCTTTGGGGCATCGCATCCATCACCATGGTGTAGTAGCGCAGCAAGCCTTCGGTGGACGGGCCTTTCACATAATAGGGCGGCAGCACGATCACGCCATCGGCGCCATGATCGGCGGCATGCTTGGAAAGCTCGATCGTGTCGGCGACATTGGCGGTGCCGGAGGTGCAGAGCACATTGAGATTGCCCTTGGCCTTTCCCACCGCTTCCATGATCGCCTTGCGTTCGGCCACGGTGAAGGAGGCGAATTCGCCGGTCGAGCCCAGGAAGGTGACGCCGCCGGCGCCATGGGATTTGTACCATTCGATCTGCTCGCGCATCGCGCCCAGATCGACTTTCAGGTTCTTGTCGCAGGGCGTGGTGCAGGCGGCCCAGAAAGTCATTTTATTGGCGGGCGTTGCGGCTTTGGCGCCGTTGATGGCGGCGGTGGCCGTCGCCATGGCGCCCATCAGCGCGATGGCGTCCCTGCGTGTGTGCTCCATGTCGGGCTCCGTGATGCGCGACGGCAAATCTAACCCCTCATGCCGAGCTTGTCGAAGCATGAGGGGTCCGTGTTTTTTCGTCCGGCCGCTCGCCTATGCTCGCGGCGTTCGTCGCTCTCGCATGCCCACCGGGCATACTCGCGCGGCTTCGCCGCACCGCTCCTCACCCTTCGACAAGCTCAGGATGAGGACCGGGGTTCTTTCACTAAGCGGGGGCTTTTTGCGACCGTGCCAGGATACCGAACACCAGCGCGACCAGAAGAAGCGCGGGGACATCTCCCACCAGATGGCCCATATGGCCGCCGTTGAAAGACTGGACCGCCATGATGACGGCGTGAACCAGGCTGGACCAGACCGTGAACCAGATGAGACTCATATTGGCTTTGGGATCCTTCGCCGCCCGGATCAGGAAGACGCCCAGGGTGGCATAGACCCCCACGATCATCATGAAATAATCGGACTCGTAGGGCGCGCCCTGGTGCCAGGTCCAGCCCGACGGCCAGATGATCGCCAAAGGATAGACCAAGAGGAAAATGGCCCCGAACACGACCAATGTCAGGCGCAATAGCTTATCGGTATCCATATGCTTCTCCCACTTCCTTACCCTGAGCCCTCACCCTGAGCTTGGGTCGAAGAGTGAGGAATTGAGAGTATCTTCCTCATGGTTCGACGGGCTCACCATGAGGAAGGAAGGCGTCGCGGCTAGGCCAACTGCGTTTTGTAGAGATTGCTGAGATTGGTCCAGGCGCGCTCGGCTTCCGCCTGGTTGTAGACGGCGCTGCCGGGCACGCACCAGCCATGATCGGCGGCATAGACCTCGACCGTCGCGGTCTTCTTGGCGGCGGCGAAGGCGGCTTTCAATTCGTCCTTCATGGTGGGCTGGTTCTTGTCGTCATTCTGGGCCTGGCAGACCAGGAAGGCGGCGTTGGTCTTGGCGATCAGAAGATGCGGACTGTTGGCGTCCTTGGTCACAAGGCCATTGCCGCCATGGAAGCTGCCCACCGCGGCGATGCGGTTGGGCACGGCGGCGGCGGTGCGGAAGGAAAGCGAGCCGCCCATGCAATAGCCTTGCACGCCCGCTTTCTTCGCCTTGTTGGTCTGGGGCTGGGCATCCAGGAAACCCAGATAGGCGATGGCGTCCTTGTCGACGCCCTCGTCACTCATGGCATTGCGATAGCCCATCAGCCGGGTGCGCGTGTCGGGATCGGAGAAGTTGGCGGTGCCGGTGATCGCAAGGCCCTTGATCGAACGATAGAAGGGGTTGGGCACCAGCACGGTATAGCCCTGCGAAGCCAAGCGCTTGCCCAGGTCGCGGAAAGCGGGGCGCAGGCCCATGATATCGGGCCAGACCAGGACGGCGGCATGAGTGCCTTCGGCCGGATGAAACAGAACGGCGTCGCAGGTGCCGTCCGGCGTCGTGATCGTCACGTCCTTTTCCACGGCATTGGATTGGGCGAATGCGGGGGTGGCGGCCAACGCGGTCGCGCCCAGCGCGGCGGCGCCGAAAGAGCGGCGGGAAAGGCGCGTGTCCGTCACCAGGCCGGGATGGATGAATTCATCGCACATGGGGGTCTCCACCTGTTCGTTATGATTATGTTGCAGCGCCGCAATATGAAGCGCGGGGGAATGAGAACAGGTAGCAGAGGAGGGCCAAGAGGGAGAGTCAAGTGTCCCGCTTCGGCAGCAGGCGTGCAGCCAGTCCGGCTTGTCGGCTACAGACGACTAGTGCCCGGCCTTGGTGTCGGGCGTCCAGACATAGCCATCGCCTTTGGGCACGATCCATCCCACGCCGGGGAACGGAAAATGGGGCGCGAACACCAGCGTGTGCGCCTTGGCGAGGCGCGCCAGCTCTTTGGTGCGGGCGGCGGCGCCCATCTTCTGGTCGCCGTCCCATTCGCCCAGCCATTGCGGCTTCTCCAGTGAGATGACGGAGCTGTGCGCGGCATCGCCTATGTCCTCGATGCGCGCGTTGCCGGAGACGATTTCGTATCCGACATGGCCGGGGGTGTGGCCGTACAGCGCGATGGGCGTGATGCCGGGAAGAATTTCCGATCCGGGTTCGAATGGCGCAACTTTCGCGGCGATGACTTTGGACAATGCCGGATCCTGTTTCTGAAGATTCGTCCATTCACGCGACGACATCCGGATCGTGGCGTTGGGGAAGGCGGGTTTGTGATCCGTCGTTGCCAATCCGCCGGTATGATCGCTGTGCCCATGGGTGATCAGGACATCGGTAACAGCGGCAGGTTGAACGCCCGCCAGCTTGAGGCTTTGCACCAGGGCGGCGCCCGGCAATTGCGGACCGAGCCCGGTGTCGAGCAGAACCACATGTCCCGGCATGCGGACCAGCAACGCGTCCACATCCAGGCTGATCTTGTCGGTGGGCAGATGCGCATCTGTCAGCACCTTTGTCACCGCCGCCGCGCCCGCCTCTGCGCCGAATGCGCCGCTTGCGGCCGGTGTGACATAGCCGCCATCCCGAAGCGCGGTGAGCTTGAGCTGGCCGAGAGAAAAGCTTGCCGCGCCCGCCTTTCCAGGGACCGGACCTTCCTGGGCCCATGCGGAAAGCGGCAGCAGGCAAAGCGCGAAGACGATGCATGCAATCCGGGGCATGTTCATTTCCTCCGACCGACCAATATGATCCTTCAATTCATTCCGCATTCGCGCTCATGGCCGCGGCCGGCATGGGCGCCGTCCCTTCGGGAACGGCTTTGTGCAGGAAATACATCAGGGTCGCCGACACCAGAAGGACCGCGATCACCAGATATCCCAGCCAGTTGAAATGAAGCAGCGAGCCGTCCGCCTGTTCGACGATCACCGCGCCCGCGATGGAGGCGGAGACCGCGCCCGCGAATTGCTGCAAGGAGGCGTTGATGGCGTTGAAGGCGCCGCGCTTGGTGGGTTCGGGCACCGCCGAGATCAGGGCCTGGGACGGGATCATGCGGGAAAAGATGCCGATGAACAAAAGCACGTTGATCAGGATCACGCCCCAGAGCGGGGTGCGGCCCAGGTTGGTCCAGATCACCACCATCACGATGGACAGAAGGCTGCCGATCAGGAAGGTGTTGAACTTGCCGAAACTGTCGCTGATGCGGCCCACCACGGGCCCCACGAACACCGTGAACAGGCCGGTGGCCAGATAGACGGTGGGCAGGTGGGCGAAGGAGATGCCCACATTGTTGACCATATAGGCGGTGCCGAACGGCATCAGCATGTAGCCGCCGGTGGGAAGCAGCATCACCAGGAGGAAGGGCAGGCGGTAGCGTTTCTCGGTCACGGTATGGGCGAGATGCTCGAAGGGGCTCTTTTCCTGCTTGAGGGCAAGATGCGCTACCACCGGCCGCATCCCCAGCACGATCAGAAGCCCGGCCGGAACGATCAGCGCCACGATGGCGAGGAATGGCGCGTGCCAGTCGAAATGATTGGCGAAATAAAGCGCGGCCGGCAGGCCCATGACCTGGCTGGCGGCGAAGGCGGTCTGGATGAAGCCCATCACCCGGCCCCGCATCTCCAGGGGAAAAAGATCGGTGGCGATGGCCATCACCACCGAACCGATCACGCCCCCGAACAGCCCGGTGACGATGCGCGCGGCCAGCAGCATGTGATAATTGCCCGCCAGTCCGCACAAGACCGTGCCCAGGGTGAAGCCGGCATAGAAGAAAAGCAAAAGGCGCTTTCTGTCGAAACGGTCG
>JAFECO010000143.1 GCA_018242085.1 Pseudomonadota bacterium | reverse complement strand
CGGAGGCGACATTGGTTCCCACCACCGATTTCCAGGCGACAGCGCCCCGCAGCGGATAATTGACCGACGCGGCCAGCATCGCCGCCGCCGCCGCCTCGCTCGCGCTGGTTTCGAAATGCACGCCGGATTCGCGCAGGAGTGCGTCGGCGTCGCTGAACACGTCCATCAGATGGGAAATGGGAGAGCCCTGATATCCACCCACATAGGCGACGCCGGCCTGAAGCAGCGCCTTGGTAACGGCAAGGATGCCTTCGCCGCTGAAATCCTCGCCCGCGCCAAGGCGAAGCTTTTCCACTTCCGCCTTGAAGGAGCGCTCCGCCATCAGGCTATTCCGATACGAGAGCCAGAACCCGGAGCGGGCTGCCCGAACCGCCCCGGATCTTCAGGGGTGCGGAAACAATGAGGGCACCTCGCGCCGGCAGCTGATCCAGGTTCTCCAGGCATTGCAGGCCGTAAAGCCCGGCGCCATGAAACAATGTATGCGCCGGATAGGGCGGGTCGAACAGATGCGCCTGGCCGGCATCGGTGCCGATGGTTTCCACCCCGAAGCCGTGCACGCGCCGGCCTTCGACGAGAAGCCGGACGCCATCGACGGAAGGGCCGGGCGTGTGGGCACCGTCTTCCCGCCGGTTCACATAATCGGCAGTGGAGCGCTTGGACCAATCGGTGCGCATCAAGACCCAGGAGCCGGCCTCGATCCGGCCGTTCTTGGCTTCCCATGCTTCGATCACCGAAGCGGTCAGCAGGAAATCGGGATCGGCGGCGGCCGCGGCCGAACAATCGATGACGATGGCTGGGGCGATGAAGTTGCGGGGCACAATCGTGTCCACGCTGTTATTGGCCAGGTCCTTGCCGGTCACCCAGTGAATCGGGGCGTCGAAATGCGTGCCGGTATGTTCGCAGACGGTGAAGTTATTCCAATACCAGGCAACGCCGCGTTCGTCATAATGCGAGATTTCCTCGATCTTGAACGGGGAGCATTGGCCGAAATTCGGCGGCAGGACCAGGGTCGGCGTATCCGGCGACAAAGTCTGTGTCAGGTCGACGACACGGATTTTTCCGGACGCAATGCCGCCTGCAAATTCACCGAGAAGACCCGTTGTCATGCCCTGAATCCCCAAAAATGGCGCCAACGCTGCGACAGGCTCAAAAAATATGAAGCCAAATACATGCAAATGCAAGTAATATGCGGAAAGTGGGCGGACGCTTTGGGAAGTGGACATGCATGCGCGCTGACATACGTCATCTGGGCGATCCGGGAACGGCGGACTTCCAGGTCCGCAAATACCCGTTCTATCTGCTGAATCGCCTGGTCGGGCGATACAATGTGATCATCGAGACCCGGCTGCGCACCATCGGCTTGGACATTCCGTTCTGGCGCGTCCTGATGATTCTGGGCGAGCAGGCCCCCCGAGGGGTTGGGGATATTTCGGAGGCCGCGGTCATCAATCTGTCCACCATGACCCGGATTGTGCAGCGCATGGCGCGGAAAAAATTGGTGCGCTGCACACCGAGAAGCGCCGACTACCGCATCACCGACGTATTTCTGACGGCGCTGGGGAAAGAGAAACTCGCCAAGGCGCGCAAGATCACGGCCCCCGTCTTTGCGGCGGCCATCGGGGATTTCTCGGAACGCGAATTCCAGAGCACGATCGAAGCGTTGGACAGGCTTTACACCAATCTTGGTCCCCTGTTGCACCCCATGGGAAAACCCAAAGCCGCCCCGCGAAAGAGGACGGGCCGACAGGCAAATCAAATCGCCCGGACTTTCATCTCGCGCGGTTGAATCCGGATGCGTGATGCGCGCAATTCGCTTCGCGGACAGAGGCTGCCGGCTGGGGCCGTTCCGTTCGCGCTATGGTCGCTGCGGATCGAAGCGCGGCTTAAGGCCTTTCCAGCAATCCGCATAATCTTTCTGCAGCTGCGGCGCCTCCAGCGCCTGGCGGGTCGGGCGAATGACCAGGCGGGTCTCGAACATGAATGCCATCGTATCCGCGATCCGCTGCGGCTGCGTCGTATCGGCCTGAATGGCCTTCTCGAAGGTCGCGGCGTCGGGCCCATGCGGGGTCATGCAATTGTGCAGAGAGGCACCACCCGGCACGAAGCCTTCCGCCTTGGCATCATAAAGGCCGTGGATCAGTCCCATGAATTCGCTGGCGATGTTGCGATGGAACCAGGGCGGCCGGAAAGTATTTTCCGACACCAGCCAGCGCGGCGCGAAGACGACGAAATCGATATCGCTGACGCCAGGGGCGTAATTGGGCGAATGCAACACCACATAGATCGAAGGATCCGGGTGGTCGAAAGACGTTGAACCGATCACGTTGAAGCGCCGCAGATCATATTTGTAGGGCGCGTGATTGCCGTGCCAGGCAACCACATCCAGCGGCGAGCGGTCGATGGGCGCGGACCAGAGCTGGCCCTGGAATTTCGTCACCAGCTCGAATTCACCGCTCCGGTCTTCATACCAGGCCACCGGGGTCTCGAAATCGCGGGGATTGGCAAGACCGTTCGATCCGATCGGGCCCAGATCCGGCAGCTTGAGCGGCGATCCGAAATTTTCGCAGGCATAACCGCGCGACGGCCCGTCCGGCAGTTCCACGCGAAAGCGGACGCCGCGCGGAACGACGGCGATTTCCAGCGGCATCACCTCCAGGCGCCCCATTTCGGTCAGGAGCCCAAGCCGCCCCAACTGTGGAACCAGCAACAATTCGCCGTCGGCATTGCAGAAGAAGCGCTCGGTCATCGATCGATTGGCGGCATAGACGTGAATGCCGCAGCCGCTCTGCGCGTCGGGCGAGCCGTTTCCGCCCATGGTGATCAGGCCGGCAACAAAATCGGTCGGGGCGGCGGGCAGCGGCATCGGGTCCCAGCGCAACCGCTCCGGCGGCGCGTCCGCGTCGAAGCGGCTGGCGAGCATGCCATTGCCGATGCGGCGCATCGGCCCTTGTGCGGCCGATGGACGGATGCGGTAGAGCCAAGTGCGGCGGTTGGCGTGCCGTGGTGCGGTAAAACTGGTCCCGGACAACAATTCCGCATAAAGCCCATAGGGGCAATGCTGGGGAGAGTTGCGGCCGGCGGGGAGGGCGCCGGGTAGAGCCTCGGTGGCGAATTCGTTGCCGAAGCCGGATTGATATTTGAGATCGCCGAGGCTTTGTGCGGACCCGCCTTGGACTAGGTTCATTGCGCGACTCCCGATGTCGGCCCCATGGCCGACGGATCAGTATAGCACTGGAATGTCAGCAACCAGCGCTGCGGCCGCTTCCTGGTGCGGCAGAAGGATGAGGCCGCGCATATTGGCATAAATCTCGCCTCGAGGGGCATCTTTGAAGGACGATGAAAATGAGGCGGTTGGACATCGCAGGCCTTCTTTCTCGACTATCCTTCACCGCCCGCCCTGGTGTCGCAATGATGAAATCAGCGCCGGTTCCGGCAATGGATCATCTCATAAGGGTACTGCCGGCCATGGCGCGTGAACGCGGCGTCCGAGGCAAGGCATGTCGAAGACATCGCGCGCGTGATGCTTTGGCATCATGGGATGAAAAGATTGTCGTGCCATAAGTTATTGATATCGCTTATATTGCGAAGCTGTTTTGCGTTGTGCCGATGCTGGCCGCAACGGATGATAAAACGCATGCGGCGGCGTTTGCGGTATGCCAGGATAGCGCCTATTGCCGGTTGGATTTCTGGAATTGGATCATCGCGCGATGACTGCGACGCCGTTTCAATCTCGCGATTTTTCCGTCCGCAAGCTTGAATTTTCGGGACGGGAAGATCGCGAATTGCTGCGCAGCATTCCGATCGAAGCTCCGATTGCCATTGAAGTGTGCGGCATCGGTTACGCGGTGATGATGGCGACACCATCGGATCTTCGCGACTACGCCCTGGGTTTCGCCTTGGCCGAAGGTCTGGCGGACCGGCCGGAAGACGTAACGGACATCGACACTCACTGGGTTGAGAGCAGCGATCGGGCCGGAGGCGGATGGATCCTGCGCATCGGCTTGTCGCCGGAAAAGGCGGATGGGGCGTTCGCGCGGGCCCGCAAGCGCGTGTCGGAAAGCAGCTGCGGATTGTGCGGCGTGGAAAATATCGAGCAGGTGCTGCGCCCGCTGCCGCCGATCACTTCGCGGATCGTCACCAGCCGTGCCGCCATTTCGCGCGCCTTGTCGGAATTGAAGGGCCACCAACTGCTCGGACAGGCGACAAGCGCTGTCCATGCCGCGGCGTTGTGCGCGCCGGATGGCCATATCGTCCGCGTCCGGGAGGATGTGGGCAGGCACAATGCGCTCGATAAGCTGATCGGCGCGCTGGCCGCGGACGATATCGCGCCGTCATCGGGCTTCATATTGCTCACGGCACGTTGCAGCTACGAGCTGGTGGAAAAGACGGTGCGCGCCGGTTGTCCCATGCTTGTCACCATTTCCGCGCCCACCAGCCTGGCCATCGAGCGTGCGGCCGGTGCCGGTTTGACCCTGGTGACTTTGGCGCGGGCGGATTCGGCTTTGATCGTCTGCGATGCGCCGGGAAACATCGCGTGAAGATGCCCGGCATGATTTTGGAGGAATTCAGATAGAAGACCGTATCGCCTTGGAAAGCCGCGACCGCCGGAGCGGAGCGCCGGTGGCGGGCACATCATGCGTCTCCGGCATCACGCTCCAAGAGGCGCATGCCATCCTGCGCGTCCAGGCCGAGCCGCTTGCCGCCGAGACCATCCCGATCCGGGATGCCGGTTTTCGGGTGCTGGCCGAACCCGTGATCGCGCGCATCGATTCACCGCGCGGCCGTGTCGCGGCGATGGACGGCTTCGCCGTCAGCGATGCCGCGGTTCGCGAAGGCCGGAGAATCTTCGACGTGGTGGGGACGACCTATGCCGGCCAGCCCCCGCATTGCTCGGCCGGTTCCGAATCAGCGGTGCGGATCATGACGGGCGCATTCATGCCGCAAGCCGCCGATCGCGTGATCCCGTTCGAGTTGACGGACGAGCGGGACGGCATGGTGCGCGTCATGGGCCCGGTGCCGGAAGTGACGCATGTGCGCGCGGAGGGATCGGACTTCGGCGCCGGGCAAGTTCTTCTCGGTGCCGGTTCGCGCCTGGATCCCGGAAGATTGTTGGTGGCGGCCGGATCCGACCAGCCGACCATGCGCGTCCATCGGCGGCCAAGGCTGCGCGTCATCACCAGCGGCGACGAGCTCGTGCCG
Source organism: Pseudomonadota bacterium (assembly GCA_018242085.1). Taxonomy (GTDB): domain Bacteria; phylum Pseudomonadota; class Alphaproteobacteria; order Micropepsales; family Micropepsaceae; genus Rhizomicrobium. Next base: position 134 of record JAFECO010000143.1, on the reverse strand, counting down.
GCCGGTGAAGCGGCGACCGGCAAAACTCACATTCCCGATAGCCTGACCGGACCGGTGGCGTTGCTGGGGCAGGCATGGGGGGCGGTTGCGGAAGGCGCGGCCTCGGTCGCCGACGATCTCGAGGCGATTGGAAA
>JAFECO010000142.1 GCA_018242085.1 Pseudomonadota bacterium | reverse complement strand
GCCGCCGCCGCCGATCTGGGCCAAGCCGCTGGCATCGACCATGGTGGTGGGCGCCGCGGATGGCGCGCCCAGTTCCTGGCTGGTGGCGGGCTCGCCGGTGGGCGCGGCAATCGGCCCGCGCGATTGCGCCATGGCAGGCGAGGTCAGCGCGGGCAATGCCAGACACGCGAATATGACAAAAAATACAGAGACGAGTACGCGCTTAAATGTCATGGGAACAACCTTGTTCGCGCCGGCCGAGCGCGCGTCGCAAATGCGCATTCAAAATTGGCCGAAGTAGGGCGACCATACCCCGAATCAATCTCAAGTATCTGTTTCTACTAGAAAAGGTGTCAACAAATCCCGCAACGATTGCGGCAAGCGTCGCGGCTGTCCTTTTAACGTGATGATGCAGGCCTGGATCCATCCTTCCATCAGCAAATTGTCGCCCGCGTAAATCTTCTGCACCGCTTCGATGCGCGCGCCGGAGATGGCGACGAGCGTGGTCTTGACCGTGAGCGTGTCGTCCACCCGCGCGGGCTTGAGATAGCTGGCGCGGACTTCGCGGATCGCCCAGGCGGTGGGTTCTTCGCTTTCCAGATCGGCCATCTTGGTCACGCCCGCCAGGCGGAAGAATTCGGTGCGGGCCCGCTCCATGAAGCGCAGGTAATTGGCGTGATAGACCACGCCGGAAAGATCGGTGTCCTCGTAATAGACCCGGATCGGCAGGACATGGACCTTGCCGTCGAAATGGCCCAAGCCTGAGATGGTCATGGCCGCTCCCGTGTGAAGATAAGCGCGGGCTTGTCCAGATGGGTGACATGGCCGCTTTGCCGGTAGCCCATCTGCGCGGCGAGCTTTTGCGACACCGCGTTGCTTTCCGCGATCAGGCACCAGGTCCGGGGCGCATCCAGGTGCTTATCGGCCCAGGCGATGGCGGCTTTGGCGGCTTCGCTGCCGAAACCTCTGCCATGCGCCGCCGTGACAAAGGTCCAGCCCGCTTCCGGCTGATCGCCGCAATCGATGGCAAGCCCCCGCCGGTTCTGCATGAAGCCGCAATCGCCGATGAAAGCGCCGCTCGCTTTTTCTTCCACCGCCCACAATCCCTGGCCGAGCAGGGACCACATGCCTTCATTTCTGAGAAAGCGGCTCCAGGATTCTTCCGGACTGCGCGGCGGTCCCATATGGCGCATGAACAGGGGATCGGCCCACATCGCGGCATAGGCGGGAAAATCTTCCAGCCGGTGACCCCGAAGGATCAACCGCTCGGTTTCCAGCACCGGCGCGCTCACCGGTCTTCCTCGCCAGGGAACAATCCAATCTGGGCGGGATCGCGGGGCGGCGCGGCCAAACCCAGATGGCCATAGGCCTGCCCCGTCAGCAACCGTCCGCGCGGGGTGCGCTGCACGAAGCCCTGCTGCATCAGATAGGGCTCGACGATCTCTTCGATGGCATCACGCGCCTCGCCCAAGGCCGCGGCGATGGTTTCGATCCCCACCGGGCCGCCGCCGAAATTTTCCGCGATCAAAGTGAGATAGCGTTTGTCGAACCCATCCAGCCCGCGATGGTCCACTTCCAGCCGGGTGAGCGCCGCATCGGCGATGCGGGCATCCACGGTCGCATGCTTGCCCACCGACGCGAAGTCCCGCACCCGTTTGAGCAGACGGCCGGCGATGCGCGGCGTGCCCCGCGCCCGGCCCGCGATCTCCCGCGCCCCTTCGTCCGTCAGGTTGAAGCCCAGCACGCGGGCGCCCCGCGCCACGATCGAACAGAGTTCGTCGGTGGTATAAAAATTCAGCCGCACCGGAATGCCGAAACGGTCGCGCAAGGGCGTGGTGATCAGGCCGGAGCGCGTGGTGGCGCCCACCAAGGTGAACGGCGCCAGCTGGATCTTCACCGAGCGCGCCGACGGCCCTTCGCCGATCACCAGGTCGAGCTCGAAATCCTCCATCGCCGGATAGAGAATTTCTTCCACCGCCGGATTGAGGCGATGAATCTCGTCGATGAAGAGAACGTCGCGCGGCTCCAGATTGGTGAGAATGGCGGCAAGATCGCCCGCCTTGGCCAGCACCGGCCCGGAGGTGGAGCGGAAATTCACCCCCAGCTCGCGGGCCACGATCTGCGCCAATGTGGTCTTGCCCAGGCCCGGCGGGCCGGAAAACATCACATGGTCCAGCGCCTCGCCCCGCGCCTTGGCCGCTTCGATGAAGACTTTCAGATTTTCGCGCGCCTGTTGCTGGCCCACGAAATCGCCCAGCGTCTTGGGCCGCAGCGAGGATTCCAGCGTGTCGTCTTCGGTGCGCTCCGCCGTGGTGATCCGGCCCTCTTCGTGTTTCGACGGTTTGGCCATCAGCGCCCCATGCCCCGGAGCGCTTCACGGATCAAGCTGCCCGCTTCGGCGGTATCGCCCAGATCGTTTGCCGCCCGCGCCACCGCTTCCGCCGCCTGGCCTTCGGAATAGCCCAGCTTGAGCAGCGCCGCGACCGCATCGGCGGAGGGGCCGCGCGGCGCCGTCACCGGCGCGTGCAGATCCTCATCACCCCTGAGCATCATCGCGGGCGCCTTGTCCTTCAACTCGGTGGCAATGCGCAGCGCCAGTTTGGGGCCCACGCCCGATGCGCGGCCGATCATCGCCTTGTCGCCCAACGCCAGCGCCCGCTGCAATTCGCGCGGCGAGAGCGTGGAGAGCACCGACAGCGCCACTTTGGAACCCACATTCTGCACCGTCTGCAGCAGGCGGAACCATTCGCGTTCCTCGGCGCTGGCGAAGCCGTAAAGCCGGATCGCGTCGTCGCTGACTTTCATCTCGATCATCAGCGAGGCGTGGGCGCCTGCTGCCAGCCGCGACAAGGTTGTGGACGGGCATTGCACCAGATAGCCCACCCCGCCCACATCCAGGATCACCGCGTCTTCGGCGATGGAATCCACCACACCTGTGAGCTTGCCGATCACTTTTGTCTTCCCGTCATGGGCGCACCATCGCCATGCGGGCGCGGCTGCCCGCCAGATGCGCATGGGTGATGGCCGCCGCCAGGGCGTCGGCGGCATCGGCCTGTTTGACGGCGCAGGCGGGCAAGAGGCGTTTGACCATGAACTGCACTTGATCCTTGCCGGCATGGCCCGCGCCCACCACGCATTTCTTGATGTGGTTGGGGGAATATTCGGCGATCTCCAGCCCCGCTTCCGCCGCCGCCAGCAAGGCCACGGCGCGGGCATGACCCAGCTTCAACGCCGCGGAGGGATCGCGGGCCACGAAGGCCAGCTCGACCGCGATGGCCTGGGGCGCCAGCCGCGCGATCACGGACGAGAGTTCGCGGTGCAAAGCCAGAAGACGCAACCCCAGCCCAAGCGACGGCTTGGTGGCGATCACGCCATGTTCGATATGGGAAAGCCGGGTGCCATCCAGCGAAATCACCCCCCAGCCCATCGCGCTGAGACCGGGATCAAGGCCAAGAATGCGAATCGCGGTGGCAGCCATCACGGCCTTTGTGCCCGTTCTGTTCGCCTGCTTCAATCCGCGGGAGAGCCGAAATCCGGGCTAAGCGCCCAGCTTGGCCTCAGTGAGCCGCGAGGATTTTTGGGGCTTGGGCAGGGTTGCCTAGCGGCAGCGTAGTGGCAACGCCCGGAGCGTGCGTCAGCACGTGAGGAGGCGCGACGTCCCCAAGGCCCAAAAGGACCGCGGCCTATCCAGCCAATTTCGCCATAAGCGTGTCGGACAGTTCGTAATTGCCATAAACATTTTGCACGTCGTCGTGATCGTCCAGGATTTCGACCAGTTTCATCAGGCTCTCGCCCGCATCGTCCGCCACCGCGACCGTATTCTTCGGCCGCCAGGTGATAGCCGCAGAAGCCGGAGCGCCCAGCTTGGCTTCCAGCGCGTCGCGCACCTGGGCGAAGCCGTCGATGCTGGCGAGGAATTCATGGCTGTCGGCGCTGGAAACGCATTCATCGGCCCCCGCTTCCAGCGCGATTTCCAGCATCTGGTCTTCGCTGCCCTTGTCGGCGGGATAGGTGATCACGCCCACATGGTCGAACATGAAAGAGACCGAGCCGGTTTCGCCCATCGCCCCGCCATATTTGGCGAAGGTGGAACGCACATCCGCCGAGGTGCGGTTGCGGTTGTCGGTCATGGCTTCCACGATCAGGGCGACGCCGCCGGGACCGCGGCCTTCATAGCGGATCTCGTCGTAATTCTCCGCGTCATTGCCGCCCGCCTTCTTGATGGCGCGCTCGATATTGTCCTTGGGCATGGATTCCGCCTTGGCGGCGATGATCGCGGTGCGCAGACGGGCGTTGAGCGCAGGGTCGGGAAGGCCGGCCTTGGCGGCGACGGTGATTTCGCGGGCCAGCTTGGAGAAGAGCTTGGAGCGCTCCTTATCCTGGCGCCCTTTGCGGAACATGATGTTCTTGAACTGACTATGACCGGCCATGGATGCTGCTTTTTGGTTTGAAGGATCGCGCGGCCGGACGGAAAACCGGATGATGTTTTTCCTGGCCGCGGCGGCCAGATAGCCGCCTCATCCCCTTTCTTTCAAGCCCCGGCAGCGGTGCGGCACTCTATTATTGATGCCTGTCCGGGAGGACCCATAACGGCCGACGGCGCCTCCGAAGCCGCCGTTCCCATAGCAGCCGGTCCCCACCCAAGAATAGAGTCACGACCGCATGAAATATAAGTATTTGAAATTGCTATGATTTATGTATACCTATTTTCACTAGGTACTTGATACCTAGAGAAAATAGGTATACAAACTTCCTATGACCGCGAACCCCTCTTTCATGTCAGGCGTGCCTGAACTTCTGGTCCTGCGGCTGCTGCAGGACCGGGAGATGTATGGCTATGAAATCGTGGCGGCCATGGCCGCCGCCACGGGCCAAGTGGTGGCGCCCAAGGAAGGGGTAATCTACCCCCTGCTGCATGACCTGGAAAAAGAGGGGCTGCTCAAAGCCCAGCGGCGTCCCGCCGGGGGCCGCACCCGGGTCTATTACACCCTGACCTCCAAGGGGGTCCGGCGGCTGTTCGACCTCACCGACGACTGGACTCGCATGACCAGGGCCATCCAGCATGTTCTCAAAGGGCCAGCCCATGCCGTTTGAAGCGTTGCGCGAACGATTGCTGACGGCCGGAATCGCACCCCGGCATGTGCGGCGCTATCTGGCCGAACTGAGCGATCATCTGGACGATCTCATCCAAGCCCAGCGCGATGCCGGATATGACGCCGAAGACGCCGAAATCCGGGCCCGCGCCCGGTTGGGCGACGATGACGATCTGGCGCAGGCCATGCTGGTCCGCCCCGCCCTTTATTCCCTGCCAGCGCGCGCGCCCTGGCTGGTGTTCGGCCTCTTCCCCCTCGCCGCCTTGAT
>JAFECO010000141.1 GCA_018242085.1 Pseudomonadota bacterium | reverse complement strand
AGACGTTTACATAGGGGCCAACGCGGAAGGTTTGGCCGTCTTTAAGGAACGCCAGAGCCGAAATGTCGTTCACTTCGACTTCAAAACCAATATCGCGGACCAGGTCAGCACTGTCTCTGCGTTCTCGTTGCAGCGTGATGAGCGCAAGAGTGCTGAAAACAACTTTCTTGCCCCCTCTTTGGAGGCGTTCAACAGTCCCCGCGACGGCGTCAAGGTAGAAAGGGAGCCTTTTCGAACACACGACTTCGCCGACATGGACCGTATCGACGGGAGCTTCGTCGGCGAGGCGGGCATAGAAGTCCGACCAAATCTCCGAGGGCCAATTGAAAAGCACCGGTCCCATGGTGAGGGATATTTTCCGTGTCAAGGTCATGTTCATCGCTGTGGTCATCGGGCGGGTGTCACCGCCATGCCTTTCGATACGCTCCCTGCGTGGTCGATTGGCCCTCGCTTAGAAACGCCAATGCATCTCCGTTGATTGGCAGGCCCGCGGCATGGTCGTCCACGATCCGGCGAAGGTTCCGCACGGCGGCACCAACATAGGCCCGGCTGCGCTGCCGGCCTTCGATCTTCAACGCGGTCACGCCTGCCATGGCAAGTTGCGGAATGAGCGTTGATGCGTCGAGGCCGGCCGGCTCTTCAAATACATGCCCTTGAACCTCGCCTGCCGTAAAGCATCCCTTGCAGATCGTCGGGTAGGGCGCGGGCTCCGCGCGGGAGACGCGGTGGATAGTGAAGGCGCCAAGGCTGGAAACAAGCTCGTCGCCGTCTTCGCGGTAAGACACATGGCTGCCGGGGGAACAAACGCCACTCAGATTGGGCGATGCTCCGGTCACATAGGAGGAGAGTGAGCAACGCCCCTCGGCCATGACGCACAGGCTTCCGAAAACGAAGGCCTCGGTTTCGCAACTGATCTCGCGGTTGATTGCCGCGATTTCCTCGACCGTCAGGACACGGGGCAAGACAACTCTTCGAACACCGAATTTACTCGTATAGAAGCCGATTGCGTCGGCATTTGCGGCGGCGGCCTGCACCGATAGGTGGCGCCTGAGCTGCGGATGACGGTCACTGGCATAAGCCAGCAAGCCGAGGTCAGCCAGTATAAGCGCGTCCGCGCCGATTGCGGCGCTGTCATCGATTGCCTGGCGCCAAATCTTCTCGTAACCCGCGCGCGCGAATGTGTTTATGGCCACGAACACGCGCGCTTCATGTTCGTGCGCATAAGCTATGGATTCCTCCATTTCGGCTCGTGAGAAATTGAGACCTGGAAAATTCCTGGCATTCGTCTCGTCGCGATATCCGCAGTAAACGGTATCCGCTCCGGCGATAATCGCCGTTCGGAGTGCGGCAGGCGTTCCCGCCGGACATACGAGTTCCAGGCGCGAGTGCCCCGTCATATTGCGTGGCCCTTCCAACGGGACGCAGTCACACCGAATAGGCGGTCCATAACCGGCATTGCGGCTTGTGTCGCGATTTTCGCGACCGGGCTTAATGGCCCGAAGAGGTTCGCCACTTCGCAAGTCAAATCGATTTCCGCGGCATCGATGGCATTGCGCATGGCGAGGATGGCGTCAGTGTCCCCCTCGATCGTGATGTCCCTGGAAAAGAACAGCGCGTCTCCATCAAGGGCGCCATGAACCATGGCGACGAGAATCCCGATTGGGCCAGCCACACGGGCATCCCAGGCGCATAGGGTAGGCCGGCGCTGGCAGGCGATCGAAGCGGGCCTGTTAAGCCGAAGACGGAATTGAATGGGAAGATCGGTCGGCTCGATCAGGAATGTGGTGGACACATACGGACCCATTCGCTCAACAAGTTCGGGGTGACGTCGAACAAGTCCCGATATCAGGCCTCGCAATGCCATATCCATGATCGGCAACGGCACGGTATGAAATGCGAATTTCACCCAAGCAGGCAAAGCCGTGTTTTGCGATATCGCCGCCATGCCGGATGCTTCTTTCATCCTTGGCGCGGTTCGTTGATCTAGATCAGATTGCGACAATTTGGCTGGCCATCGGATCAGCCGACCACCTCGGCATGGACTCGATCGCAGCTTCAGCCTTCCGCCACCGCGCGCGGATCGACCGCGCGGTCTATTGCGGCATCCCGTTCGCGCGGCGGTTGAATCCTCAGGGCCGCAATGCGCCGCAGGTAACACAGTTGGAATGGGGCGATTGATGACGAAGAAGCCGCCGTCATGAGCGACAAGGCACCTACTTCACGGATCGGCGCCTGCTTGCCAGGAGCATGGCGATACCGAACACCAGAAGCACGCATCCCCAAGCCAGGTTCACATTGATGCCCAGCGATCGCGCATAGATCGACGGATCGCTGATCGCGCCATAAACAAGCAGCACAAAGCCAAGAGCGGTGAACAACACTCCGATCGGCAGGCGAATATCCAGTCCCATGCGTCACCAAAAAACGATATTGAGCGCAAAAGCGGCGCCCAGAACCAAGGGAGCCAGCAAGGTGGGATTGAGATACCAGCTCGCCGGCTTCTCATATCCCTTCTCCGTCAGGGAATATACCAGTCCCCTGAGCTGTTCGTCGGGGCGCGGGCGCGTCATCAGGCTCACCGCCACGGTCACAAGCAGGCAAGTCGTCCAGGCGACAATGGCCGTTGAGAAATTCTGAGCCATCTCGCTGGGATAAGTGTGGACGATAAAGAGCCAGCCGCCCTTTATTCCCGGAATGGCGTGCTGGGGAATGGTCAGGCCATGATGAAGCGCGGCGCCGACGGTGCCCGTCAACAGGCCCACAAAAGCGCCGTGACCGGTGGTGCGCTTCCAGAACATCCCCAAGAGGAACGTCGCGAAAAGCGGAGCATTGACGAAAGCGAACACCAGCTGCAACAAATCCATGATGTTGTTGAAGCGCGCAGCCAGATACGCGGCGGCGATGGACAGCAACACGCCCGCGACGGTGGCGATCCGTCCGATATTCAAATAATGCCTGTCCGATGCATTCGGCCGGATATGGGCTTGGTAGAGATCATAGGTCCAGACCGTATTGAAGGCGGTCACATTTCCCGCCATGCCCGACATGAAGCTTGCCATCAAGGCCGTGATTCCCAGGCCCAAAAGCCCGGTCGGAAGATAACGCGCCAGCATCAAGGGCATGGCGAGGTCGTAATTCAGAGATCCATCCGGCTTGAGCGGGAAGGATATTCCGCCCGCGCGATGGGTCAGTCCGATGGCAATCATTCCGGGAAGGATCACGAGCGCGGGGAAGAGCAGCTTGGGGATCGCCGCGATGATGGGCGCCTGACGTGCCGCCGAAAGGGAATCGGCGGCCATTGCCCGTTGCACCAGAAGAAAGTCCGTGCACCAGTAGCCAAAGGACAGAACAAATCCCAATCCCATGCTGATGCCGAACCAGCCCACACCCAGGGGATTGTCGGCGGCGCTTCCGGTATGCCGCCAAACGGTGGAGAGCGCATCGGCCGGATAGCCGCGCTGCAGCGATACGTCCGCAAGGCTCGCCATCAGTCCCGGCCAGCCGCCGATATCGATCAGCCCCAGGATGACCAGCGGCGCGAAGCCGAACACGATCAGGAAAAACTGCAGGACCTCATTATATATCCCGGACGTCAGGCCGCCCATGAAGACATAAATGAGGACAATGCCCGCCCAGAGCCAGATGCTGAGATCGAAGGGCCATCCCAAAAGCAGGTTGAGCAAAAGGCCCATGGCATACATGGAGATGCCCGACGATATGACGGTCATGAAGGCGAATGTCGCCGCGTTCAGCAGGCGGGTTTTTTCGTCGAAGCGCAGCTTGAGATATTCGGGCACGGACCGGGCCCTGGAGCCGTAATAAAGCGGCATCATGAAAAGGCCCAGAAAGACCATCGCCGGGATCGCGCCGACCCAATAGAAATGGCTGGTCGCCAGGCCATATTTCGCGCCCGACGCGGCCATTCCCACCACTTCCTGGGCGCCCATATTGGCGGACATGAAGGCCAAGCCCGCCACCCAGGCTGGAATGGAGCGGCCCGACAGGAAGAAGTCTTCGCTGGTCCTGGTGCGCTGCCTCAGCGCCACGCCGATCGCGATCACCACGAGCAGATAGAGCCCGATGATCAGGCCGTCCACGATCGTCAGCGTCATTGCGCGTCCCCGCCAGCCGGACTATCATCGTATGATAGGATGTAAAACGCTGTCAATGAATCGACGCCCCAAACCCAAGCCCCGGCCGGTCAAAGCGGCGGCTCCCGAAATTCGCGGCCGCAGCCTTCTTTGGTCCGTGGTCGAGGAAATCGGCTTGCGCATCCTGAAGGGCACCTACGCGCCGTCTCAATCCTTGCCCATCGAGCCAGAGCTGATGGCGGAACTGCGCATCAGCCGGACGGTGCTGCGCGAAGCGATCAAGATATTGGGAGCGAAAGGACTTATCGTTTCGCGGCCCAAGAGCGGCACGCAGGTCCGGCCTTCGCGCTATTGGAATCTTTTGGATCCGGTCGTCCTGGATCTCTACTGCCGCGTTTTCGATTATTCGGAATTTGCCCAGAATTTCCAGAAGCTGCGTGTCATCATCGAACCGGAAGCCGCCGCGATGGCGGCTAGCGGGCGCAATGAACGCCAGCTGCGCGGGTTGGAAGAGGCTTTCGCGGCCATGAAAGCGGCCGAGGATATCGCGGATTGGACCGCTGCGGATCTCGCCTTTCACGAAGCGATCCTGGAAGCGACGGGAAATCCCTTCATGCAACCCTTGGGCTCGCTGATCCATGCGGCCCTCAACACCTTATTGTTTCATTCGGCCGATACATCGGCCAATCCTTTCGATTCCCTGAAGGACCATGGATCGGTGCTCGAAGCCATTCGCCGGCGCGATGCCGCGGCGGCGCGCCAGGCGATGGGCCGGTTGCTGGCCGGCACGGGCCTTTCCATATCCAAGGCGGTCAAGAGCGCGCGCCACCAGTCGCGACGTTCGGGAGGACGCGCATGAATGCCATTGCCAAAATCGAGACGTTCCGCGTGCCGCCCCGCTGGCTTTTCGTCCGCGTCGAGACGATGGACGGCATTGTCGGATGGGGCGAAGCCAGTCTGGAAGGGCACGCCGAAGCGGTCGAAGGCGCTTTCGAATCCTTGCGGGACCGGTTCCTGGGGGCGGATGCGGAGCAAATCGAAGATATCTGGCAGCTGGCCTACCGGCTGGGCTTCTATCGCGGCGGCCCGGTCCTGATGTCAGCGCTTTCCGGCTTGGATCAAGCGCTGTGGGACATCAAAGGTAAATCACTGGGCGTCCCGGTCTGGCAGCTTCTGGGAGGACAAGTGCGCGACAAAGTCCAGGCTTATGCCTGGATCGGCGGCGACTCGCCCAGCGAAGTGGTCGAGCAGGCCGAGCAGCGCCGCGCGCAAGGTTTTCGCGCC